>URYM01000016.1 GCA_900552095.1 uncultured Blautia sp.
AGAGACAGGATTCCGGGAACCTTGTTGGCGCTTATGGCCATGCCGATGCCGGTTCCGCAGACCAGGATCCCCCGGTCATAGTCGCCTTTCTTTACGGCCTCAGCCACTTTCTGGGCTACATCGGGATAGAGGATTACCTCTCCGGCATCTGCACCGAAGTCCGTGACGGTTACATCCCTGCGCTTTTTTAAATGTTCCATAAGAACAACTTTCAGCTGGTAGGCGGCTTCGTCGCAGCCGATGGCGATTTTCATCGGACCATCGGGAATAGAGGCGGCGATAGCTTTTAAGTTGGCCAGCCCTTTTACAGCCAGTTCCTCTCCGGTTTTGGCAAACTGTCTCCAGATGGCACAGTTTCCGGCCAGTTCTTCAAAGCTGGGATCGAACGATTCGATTACCAGGGGGCCGTCGTAACCTACGGCAGCTACGGCCTCGAAGAATTCCCGGAAGGGAACCAGACCGGTTCCGGGGATTCCGCGGTCGTTTTCATTTACGTGGATATAGCCAAGATATTCTTTGCCGCAGGTGTATACTGCCTGGGAGAAACTTTTTTCTTCCCGGATCATGTGGAAACAGTCAAGGTGAACCTTCATGTTTCCGGTTCCCACATCTTTGCAGAACTGTACTGCATCCTCTGCAATGTTGAGGAAATGAGTCTCAAAGCGGTTGACGCATTCGACACAGATGGTTACCTCTCCGGTTTCTTTTGCATATCTGGCTACCTGACGCATATTTTCCACACCCCAGTTCCATTCTTCCGTGGTGCGGGGCTTTTTGGTCAGATATCCCCAGCCGGCGTAATTGACGCCGCCCAGGATGGGGGCTTTCAGTTCGTTACAGATATCTACGCATTTTTTCATAGCCTCCACCGCTTTTGCCCGGATCGCCGGATCGGGAGAGATGGGGTTGGTCTCAAGAGTGAGAGTGGTGGTGCAGACACATTCAATGCCTACGCGTTCCACTTCTTTTTTTACCGCCTCCAGGGGGAAGGTGAAGGGATTGGCAATGGCGAAGTCGATGACTTCAAAGCCTAGTTCTTTTGCCTTTTCTATCACCCAAAGATCTTTTTCACTGAAATTTTCAGCCCATATAAAGCTGTCTACACCGAATTTGAAATACATAAAAACCTCCTCAAAAAATGCCGTTTGCCGCTTTATTTTTCTGCCGGTACTTCCGGATTGTTGTTGGCGAAGTTCTGCAGGATCACCAGGGGCTCATAGCTGCTGGTATTTTTGATCACGATGCCTTTCTTTGCAGCTGCCTCGGAGACGAAGAATTCATCGCCGGAGAGATCTTCATAGCGCAGAAGTTCAGGCGCTTCGCACTCGAAGGAACCGAAAGTTCCATGTCCCTGGGAGACGAGAGCGCAGTAGCAGGCCTGGTCGGTCAGCGTGTAGGTCTGACCCGGTTTGACAGTGACTTCCTTGGCGGCGATCCACTCGTTGGCGTAGGCCACCCATTTTTCGACAGCAGCGCAATCTTCCGATTTTACAACCGGGGGACGGAAATATGTCTCTTTGTAGTCGGGGCGGGTACTCTCTTCCCAGTCGATCTGTGCAAAGATGGCTTCCAGATCGTCTTTTTCTTCCTCAGGCGCACAGTCTGTCAGCATATGGTGGGCGTTTACTTCCCCCATAGTGACATTTTCCATGATGGTATTTACATCACTGTTCCACTGGGGCTCGTAGGTTACCAGGGAAGCGGGAGCGTGGATGACGCCGGCGGGGGTGTACCATCCGGTGCCCAGCTGGATCCGGTAAGCGCGGGAGAGCTCAGTGATCCTGGTATCTTTGATATCATAATTTCTCAGACAGTCCATCACCTCTTCTTTGGTGGTGGAGGGGTCGAAACCGAAATAGGTCAGGGGGAAGCGTCCCAGATAGGACTGGTTATACTGTACCGGGAAATAATAAGCTTCCGGTTTTCCGTGCATGCCGATTTTATTTGCCCGCTCTTCTGTCAGGTGCAGATGATGGAAGAGGGGTTTGTCATAATCATACAGTTTGGCGAAGGTAGGCCACCCGCCGTAGCGGTTCTGCAGCTCTTCTCCTACCAGATCGGCGCCCAGTTCCCGGATCACGTCTGCAAAAAGAATTTTTTCTTTTGTATCCCGGTCGGCCAGCACGTAGCTCATCCCTTCGGTCTCTCCGGTTTCCGGACCGTTTAAAGCTTTGGCTACGGAACCCAGCCAGCGCTCGCAGATGCCTCCGCGGCTCATGCCCAGAGCGAAATAGTCATCGGGATGAAGACGGAGCCGGTGGCCGGGCTCGTTAAATCCCCGGGGAACCCAGGTGGGGGTCAGCTGCAATACTCCGTTTCCTTTTTCAAATACTTCTCTGATCTTAGACATAATAAAAACCTCCTGCATTTTATAAAAGTTGTTTTACAGCGATGCTTCCCATTGGGAACTGCTGTTAAAAAGTTTTACCTGTACGGAAAAAGTTCTGGATTCTCCCGGCGGGAGAAGGGTCAGTTCCTTTCTGCGGCGGATCTCGCTGCGGCCCTCCAGAGTGTTGGTACAGGGCTCCAGTCCCAGGACATAGTCCCGTTCGCCCATCATTTTCCACTGAGTGATCTGAGGAAAATCTTCTGTGGAGAAAGTGATCTGAATTCCTTTTTCAATGGCTGCATTAAATAAGGAAAGCTTTCCTGTTTTCTCCCGGAAGCGGTGATAATAACACTGTTCCTCAAATCCCGGTGTGGGAGGGATGATCTGGTTCCAGGTATCCAGATCTTCGGCTGCCCGGGCATCCCGGGGAATGACTTCGCTGGAATTAATGTGAAGGCGGGCGGTCTCGCTTAAGAGCGGATAGCCCAGATTCATATGGTAGAGCAGCATACAGGGTTCCGGTGCGGATCCCTCATTGGTCACCCGGTCAGTGACTGTGAAGGAGTTTTCCTCAAGGCTGCAGGAAATTGTACGGTTCAGTGTGAATTTCCTGCCGAAGATCACCTGGTCGCGGATGACGGCGTGGATCTCAATCGCTTTTTCGCTCTCCGTATAATAAATAGGATCGGCCGGAAGGCTGGAAAAGGAGCCGTGCAGTCCGAGAGGAGTGTCGCCGTCCGTGTTGGGAACTCCGATATTGTCGAAGCCGCAGGTGGTCAGGAAACCGCAGTTGAAGGATTTTAAGAATCCAAAACCGTCCGGACCGGGCGAAAAATAAGCGGGACTTACCTGCCCGCAGGGGGAGGTGTAGCTTAAATTCTTTCCGTCCAGTGTGAGCCGGGAAATATCAGCGCAGCGGTCGGCGGATACAGCCAGTTCCATGCCGAGTCCGTTTCGGATAAAGAAGAAACGCATACCGTTTCCCTTTCCGCCCTGTAGCAGATATTCTTCCACGCCGAAGACCTGTCCGGGGTGGCCAAAATATTCTTTTGGGAGCATGATGAAATCTCCTTTCACGAATGAGGTGCGGCATCGGATAAGATGCCTGACAATAACTGCAATTATCAGGATAAAAAATAAAATTTCATGAAAAAATATTGGTTTAACTAGAATATAGCACCTTTAAAGGGAAAAGTAAATAGGATATAAAATAAAATTTCATTCCATAAGCTTGACAGGGGAAGAAATACTATTGTATAATATTTACAGGATAAAAAGTAAAACCTCGTGATAATTGTGGGAAAATACTTAAGGAAAGAAATTGTTTTTTATTAAAGGAGGATTTATAATTATGTTAATGAACATGAAAGATCTGCTGGCAGTAGCGAACGAACACAATTTTGCAGTACCTGCTTTTAACGTGAGCAGCAACATGATCTTAAAGGGTGTTATGCACACCTGCGAGGAGATGCAGGCGCCGGTGATCATTGCGATCCATCCGGATGAGCTGGAGTTTGTGGAAGACAGTTTTGTAAAGGCCGTAATTGATGAGGCCAACAAGACAACCCTTCCGGTCTGCATTCACATGGATCATGCCAACTATGATCAGATTCTGCGCGCGCTGAGAGATGGTTTTACTTCTGTTATGATCGACGCTTCCCATCTGCCTCTGGATGAGAACATTGAAATTACGAAGAAAGTGATTGACATTGCCCACAAGATGAATGTTTCTGTGGAAGCAGAGCTGGGAACCATCGGAACTGCAGATGATTACGGCGAGGCAGGCTCCAAGGAAATTATTTACACGGAAGTTGCAGATGCGGTGAAATTTGTGGAAGAGACCGGGGTAGACTGTCTGGCGATCGCCATCGGAACTGCTCACGGTTTATATCCCAAGGACAGAACACCGGAACTGAAACTGGACAGACTGAAAGAAATCAAGGCGGCTGTAGATATTCCCCTGGTACTGCACGGAGGTTCCGGCAACCCGGATAAAGAGATCGGAGAGGCTGTAAAACTGGGTGTAAATAAGATCAATATTTCCAGTGATATTAAGGATGCCTTCTATCAGAAATGCCGCGAGGTGCTGCAGGATCAGGCGCTGCGTGAGCCCATGGCGATCTATCCGGAGTGTATCGACGCGATGAACGAAGTGGTACGCCATAAGATCAATCTGTTCGACGATGCCGATAAGGCAAAATATTATAAGTAAGAGAGAGATTATGGAAAAAGCTGAAAAAACGGTATTAGAAAGTATTGATGAATTTTATGAGCAGCTGTTCTCTGCAGAGCGGAAAGTGGCAGACTGCATCAGAAAAAATCCGGATCAGGCGATCATGATGAATGTGTCGGAGCTGGCTTCCGCCAGCGGGGCGAGCGAAGCTACGGTGGTACGGATGTGCAAACATATCGGTTACCAGGGATATTATCAGATGCGTCTGGTGCTGGCGGGAGATATGGCCAGAAGTGCCAGAAAGAGCAGCGGCCAGGATATGCAGATCAGTACGGTAGGACAGGTTTTTCAGCAGATTATGGATAATATGAGACATCTGGGTGAGGGACTGAACACCAATTATCTGCTGGATTGTGTGAAAACGATCAGAAAAAGCCGTCTGGTTTATGTGATCGCGGTGGGAAATACGATTCCGGTGGCAATGGATCTGAGTTTCCGGATGAACCGGTTTGGAGTTCCGGCCATCGCTTCTACGATTATGGAACATTCGCTGAATCACATCAGCCAGGGAAGGGCGGAGGATCTTCTGATCGCAATCTCCAAATCCGGCACTTCCAAAAATGTGCTTCAGGGTGTGGATGTAGCGAAGAAAAAGGGGATGATGGTGCTGGCTATCACGGCTGCGGATTACTCTCCCTTATCCCGGAATGCAGACTATGTCATCTCTTCCAGGACGGAGAACAGTCTTTTTGGAGAAATGGGACCGGAATCTCCGCTGTCAGAATTTGCAATCAATGATGCCATCATTTTCTTCCTGAAATATCAGGACCGGCTCAGTGAAGATCTGGCCGGGGAGGGAAAAGGCCTGGATGAGATTGAGCTGATGCTGGCAGAGACCAAGTTGTAAATTTTAGAATAAGAGATCAGGAAAAGGGCGCAGAGAATAAGATCTGCGCCCTTTTTCTGTCTTTGGTATTCAGGTTTTACAGGAGATATTCGCCAATCACTTTTGCGATGGATACAATATCGCTTTCGCCGGTAAATTCAAATTTTACCAGTCCCACACTGCTGAAGTACAGTTCAAGCTCACTGTCCAGATCCAGAACTCCGGAAGTTTCTACGGAGAAAACCTGGATTTTTGAGTAGGGGAGCATGGTGAAATCTTTCTTTTTACCGGTCATGCCCTGGACGTTTACTGCGATCGCCCGCTTGTTGGTAAAGATTACGTAATCCCGGATCGCCTGATATTCTCCGATCACAATTTCGCCGGGGACGAGCAGTGGCTGGATGGTGGCAGCGTTATTGAAACGGCCGTTTTTCTTTAGCTTAAAGACGCTTCCATTTTTAAAATCAATCATAATTTTCGCACTCCTTATAAGGTATAGTCCGTGAGGGGACAAAACAACAGGTATCTGATTACAGCCTACAGGAAAAGAAGAGGGCTTTCAAGAAGTTTCTGCAAAGAAAAGCGAAAAAAACGCGGCCTTTTATTTTGGAATGGACTATGGTATAATAAATAAGAATTATGCCTGTAGATGAGTATAGATAAGGAATCGGGGGATACAGGGAGAAGATAAATCACTATGAAAAAAAAGAGAATATTGGCTTTGCTGTTAAGTGCGCTGCTTCTGGGGACATGCCCCGTTTACGGGGAGGAAGCTGAGACGGTGGAACCGGTAAATGCGGAAGAAGAGGAGGGCGCAGAGGCGCCGGAGACTTCAGATCCCATGCCAAAAGGAGTGAAGGAACTCTGTCAGATCTGCGATCAGGCGGAGGGAAAGGAGATTCTGGAGCTGGGAGATATGCCGGGACTGAGAGCAGATACACGGGCGTCCATTGAACAGGTGATCAGCCGGATTGAGGACAAGCAGTATCAGGTGAGTTTTTTGCTTCTGGATCTGAAGACAGGGCAGGGATATTCCAGAAATCCGGAGTATGTCTACTTTGGAGGGGATTCGATCCAGGGACCGTATGCGGCAGCTCTGGCAGAAAAGATCGTAGATGAGGGCACGGCCGCTCTCACAGATCAGCTGGAGCGGGATTCTGTCACGGAAGAAGAGGGCAGCGGGACCATCAAGGAAGATCCGGCCGGAACGTCCTATACGCTTCAGGAAGTGCTGAACCGGACGGTCTCCGGGTCTGATCGTATGGGGTATGCGATGCTGAGAAAGGCATACGGTTCTGAGTTTTTCGGAAAATGGCTGAAAGGCGGCAATGTGGAGACCAGTTATGCGGGAAAGCAGTGGCCCAGTTATGATGTGCGCACCCTGTCCAAGATGTGGATTTCCATTTACGAATATTTTCAGTCAGGGAGGGGGATATCCGCTCAGCTGATATCATCCTTTGAGGGGGCGGAAGGCTCGGTGATCACAGAGGCAGTAAAGGAGCGCTACACGGCTTATGCAAAACCGGGACGCTCTGCAGATGCAGAGAATCCGGCCTGGCATGACGCGGCGCTTGTTATGGCGGGGGATGCCCCTTACCTGATGGTTCTGATGACAGATATTCCGTGGCAGGAGGAAAATAAGGAATATAAAGCAGTGCTGACGGAACTGGCAGGGTATCTGGATCAGGCGCACGAGGAAGTATTTCCCCAGCCCACTCCGGAGCCGGAGCAGACAGAACCGGTTTCGGTGTCGCAGGTGCCGGAACAGGAGGAAAAAAAGCCAATCAGAATTCCGGCAGCAGTATGGATCTGCGCGGCGATTCTTCTGGCGGGCGGAGGTTTTTTCGCTTTCCGGGTGAGGAGTGTCCGCAGGGAAAGAGAGCTGCAGAAACAACAGTGGGAGGCGTCGAAAAAACGGCGCAGAAGTTAATCAGGTGGGAGGATCTGCAATGAGGAAAAAGGCAGCATGGCTGCTGGCAGCTCTGATGTTTGTTACGGCTGCTGTGCCGGCACAGGCGTCAAATCAGAAGAATGTCACAGACATGAACAATCAGAATATAACAATAGGGGGAGAGGGAGGCCAGTCTTCCGGGACGGCCGGAACGAATACTGCGGGGAGCAGCAGTAAGGAAAACACAGAAAGCGGAACAGAAAAAGAAAATGCAGGGGACGGTCAGAAGACGCAGTCCGGAACTTCGGGCACCGGTACAGGAACCGGGAGCACTTCCGGGGAGACGGGAACTTCCGGAACCGGGGGAACCGAGAACGGCACTGCGAACCGGGACACCACCCTGGATAATCAGGAGCTGAAGATCAGTATTGACAAGGCAGTGACGGCTATTTCCAAAGCGGCGGGAAGCGATATCGGTGCGCTGAACACGGACAAGGAGATCGGGAAAGACAGAAGAGCGGAGCTGGATGCGGCGCTTAAAAAACTGGAGGATAAAGGGTATGGAGTCAGCTTTCTGCTCTTTGACCTGAAAACAAATTCCGGGTATTTTAAGAATGCAGATACGGAGTATCCTTCCGCGGGAACGATTGTGGGTCCCTATGTGGCAGCTCTTGCAGAGCGCAAGATCGATAAGGATGAACTGAATTTAAAGACGACGAAGTTAAACCGCTCTGATCTGGAGAAGATCGAAGGGGGAGCCGGAACGATCCAGAATGATCCCAGCACGGAGACGTATACGCTGGCTGATGTGATGGAGCGGACGGTCAAGCAGGGAGACAACAATGGTTACGCGCTTCTCTATCAGGAGTATGGAAATGATTTTTTTGCCACCTGGCTGAAGAGCGGGAAGGTGAGCGGCGATTACACAAAGAGTAAATGGCCGAACTATACGGTGCGCGATCTGACTGCAATGTGGGTGTCTATCGCAGAGTATTTCACTTCGGATCGGGGTGTGTCAAAGCAGGTCAGGGAGATGTACAGCGGTGCGGATCAGTCCTTTATTCAGGATAAGCTGGGCGGTCTTTACACCGTGTACTCCTGTCCGGGGTATGCCACTGCATCTTCTGTCTGGCATGATGCGGCCCTGGTGATGGATGAAACATATCCCTATCTCATGGTTGTGATGACCAATGTGAAATGGGAGGCATCCAACACGGAGGACAGGGAGAGTCTGGAGGAACTGGCGACAGCCCTGGAGGGCGTTCACTCTGATATGGTTCATCCTGAGAAGAGTATCAAGCCTGCAGTAGCAACCGCTACACCAACGCCCACGGCGGAGGCTACACCGACGCCCTCTCCGGCACCGGAGAAGGAGGAGAGCAAGGGAGGCATTCCCACAGCAGTATGGGTCGTACTGGCAGTGATCCTGGTGCTGGCCGGCGGGCTGACTGCAAGAATCCTTTATGTAAAAGAGATGAAACGGCGCCGCAGAATGGCAAGAATGCAGGCGAGAAGGAGACAGAGGCAGGAAATGGAAGAACAGGGACGTTCCGGCCGGAGACCTGCTTCCGGCCAGAGGAGAAGCGGAGCTGATGGAACAGGCCAGAGAAGGTCTTCCAGGGAGCGCTCCGGAAGAAGAGAGTAAAGACTGAAAAAAGAAAGATCAGATTGTCATATGAAGCAGGTCTTCCAGATCTTGGGAGGCCTGCTCATATTTTTGGAAAAGGATAGTGTGGATTCCGAGGGAGGCGGCGCCTTCCAGGTTTTCCTGCCGGTCATCCAGAAAGACTGCCTGTTCCGGCTGTATGCGGAAGGTGTCGAGAAGCTTCTGGTAGAAGGCAGGGGCCGGTTTTATCAGCTGATGCTGCCAGGAAAAGAAAACACCGTCCATCAGTTCCAGAAAGGGCAGCTGCCCGGAGGAAGTCTGGTAGACCAGATCCCCGTAGTTGGAAAGTACATAGAGGGAGAATCCCCGGGCTTTCAGATCTTTGATCCAGTCCATTGCGTAGTTCCGCAGGGTGACTGTTTCTCCCAAAGTAGCGGCCATGGAACGGATTTCTTTTTCAAAACCGCCGGCATTTCTGATAAATCGCCGGATGATTTCTTCATTGGAGAGAATGCCCCTGTCAAGTTCAACCCAGTCAGGATGGGAAAAGACGGCGGAAGCCAGAATCTTTTTTGTCTTCTCGTCGAAGGGCTGCCGGTTCAGATAGGAGACCCAGTCAAAGCCTGCGAGAACATTTCCCACATCAAAGATAATAGAATCAATCATCCTGCTCCTCCTTTCTGTGATCGGAATTTCCGTGTCCTTTCAGTGTCCGGTAGATCAGAATATAGCCGTAGAGAAGAACCGGAACGGCAATGGTGCAGAAAAGCGAAGCTTTAAACCAGTTTCCGACTTCGGGACTGTCCATCAGGGAAAAGATAAAGGTAGCCGTGTAGAGTCCCAGCAGAAGGAGAACGCCCAGAAGGGCCAGAATGCGTTTTGCTTTTTTCATAATAAAACTACGTCCTTTCGGGATTTTTCTTCATTATATATTTTTCCCATGGGGAATGCAAGATGAGGTTTACATCTACCTTTTACCATGTTACAATTACTCTAATACCCTGAAAAGCGTTTGCAGGAAAGCAGAAAATACGGAGGAGAAACCGGTATGAAAAGAGGGAAGCGGATAGGGATTTTGGCTGCCGGTGCAGCGATGGCTTTTGGGCTTTTTGGCTGCGGTGAGAAGGAGATGACTGCTTATGAGAGATACGAAGCGGTTCAGAAGCAGATCCGTGAGGCCGGGGGCATGGAGTATGATACGGACAGCAATATTAAGATGAAGATGTCCGGGATTGGTATCGATCTTGACATGGATATGAAGACGATCCTGGAAGGGGAGATGTCCTCGGAGGATCTGAAATTTTATACCGAACTGGGAATGAACTTTCTGGGGCAGGAGCTGGATATGAAGATGTGGTATTCTGACGGAATGTATTATATGAATGCCATGGATCAGAAGGTATGCTATCCCGTTAATTTTTCTGCAGTGCAGGAGCAGATCGGGAATCAAGCTCCGGCATCCGGGCTGAGTGAGGAGGATTTTAAGAGCCTGGATGTGGAGAAGGACGGAGAGAATTACAGGATCCTCTATACGGCCGACGGAGAACAGATGGAAGAAATGATCCAGTCAGCGCTGGGGGCTGCGGGAACTTCTCTGGATATGGATCTGAAGATGGAAGATATGTCCGGAACGCTGGTGGTGGATAAAGAGAACCGTCCAGTGTCCGCCCAGGCCGCAGTGAAAGGGGAAGCTGTGATCCAGGGACAGCAGGCCGAGATGGAGATCACAGTGGATATGACCTACAAAGATCTGGGAAAAGAGGTTCAAGTAGAACTTCCGGATCCGGAGGAATATCAGAAGATCGAGGCGCCTGCGGCCTGAGAGAATGCGGGCGGAAAAAATAAAGAGAGAATACGGGAGATAAGGAAGATGGAAGGAACAATTTGGTCACTGCTGCCGCCGATCGTAGCGATTGCGCTGGCGCTTCTGACAAAGGAAGTGTATTTGTCACTGCTGATAGGAATTTTATCGGGAGCACTGCTCTATACGGGATTTCATGTACTCCATACGGTGGAGACGACCATATCGATTATGGGGGAAAAGATCGGATCGAACGTAAATATCCTGATCTTTCTGGTATTTCTGGGGATTCTGGTCGTGCTGATTACCAGATCCGGGGCTTCGGCAGCTTACGGGGAGTGGGCGGCGAAGAAAATTAAAAATAAAAAAGGCTCCATGTTTGCCACTATGTTTCTGGGCGTTCTGATCTTTGTAGACGATTACTTTAACTGCCTGACGGTGGGAACGGTTATGAGGCCTGTGACAGACCGATACGGAGTTTCCCGGGCCAAGCTGGCCTACCTGATCGATGCAACAGCCGCTCCGGTCTGTATTATTGCTCCGATTTCCAGCTGGGCGGCGGCAGTGGGATCCTCCATGCCGGAGGACAGCGGTGTGGATGGTTTAAGTCTTTTTATGCGTACCATACCATTTAATCTGTATGCGCTGCTGACAATCTTATTTATGGTTATCCTGATCTCCAGGCAGGTGGACTTCGGAACGATGAGGCGCTATGAGGAGAAGCTGAAGACAGAGAAAGAGCAGCTGGCTGTGGGGGCGGAAGAGACCCGGGTTACCGGTCATGGCGGAGTGATTGATCTGGTTCTTCCCATTGTTGTTCTGATTGTTCTGTGCATTGCGGCGATGCTTTACACGGGAGGGATTCTGGAAGGAAAGGGGATCCAGCAGGCATTTGCAGACTGTGATTCCTCTCTGAGTCTGGTGATCGGTTCTTTCTTTACGCTGGTATTTACCTTCCTTTTATATCTTCCGCGGAAGATCCTGAGCTTTTCAGAGTTCTGTGACAGCTTTGTGAAAGGATTCCAGTCTATGACATCAGCGATCATGATCCTCTGTCTGGCCTGGACGCTTTCCGGGATCTGCAGTGCAGAATATCTGAATATCGGAGAATTTGTAAAGCAGATCGTGGGAGGAAATGCGGTAGTGGGAGCACTGATCCCCTGTATTTTCTTCCTGGTAGCTGTGGGACTTTCCTTTGCCACAGGAACTTCCTGGGGAACTTTTGGAATCCTGATCCCCATTGCTCTTGCAGTGGTGGGAACCGGCGATGTGGAACGCCTGACGCTGGCAGTGGCAGCTATTCTGGCCGGAGCTGTCTGCGGCGATCACATTTCCCCCATTTCCGATACGACAATTTTGTCTTCGGCGGGGGCGCAGTGTAACCATCTGAACCATGTTTCCACGCAGATCCCCTATGCTCTTACAGTAGCAGGCTGCTGCTTTGTCGGATATCTGGTGGGAGGAATCCTGCAGAACGGCTGGATCGCGCTGGCCGTGGGAACTGTGCTGCTCCTGGCAGTGCTGGCACTGATTCTGACAAGAGATCAAAAAGCGGCGGGAAGAGAAGCAAAACAGAAATAAAACAGAGGGCGGGGCGGCAGATCCCCGTCCTTACAAAATTGAAAGGTGATGTGAAATGAATCGTTTTCGTTATTGGCTGCAGAACTTTATGACTGGAAGATACGGTGCGGATCAGCTGAACCGTTTTATGCTCTGGGTATCTCTGGGGCTTATGCTGCTTCAGCTTTTATTCGGGCGGAGAATCCGGCTGTTTTCTTACTTTTATCCTCTGGCACTGATTCTCCTGATTCTGTGCTATTTCCGGATGTTTTCCAGAAATGTGGGAAAGAGAAGCCAGGAGAATATGAAATTTCTGGAGCTGAAGGACAGACTGACCGGTAAGGGAGACCGGACGCACCGGGTGTACCGCTGCCCCAGCTGCGGACAGAAGGTGAGGGTTCCCAGAGGGAAGGGAAGAATATCGATTCATTGCCCCAAGTGTCAGAGAGATTTTATTAAGAGGACGTAACAGGTATGTTTGGAACAATCGTGATTAATCCGGATGAATTAAAGATCAAAGATTACCGGAAGTACCGCAGTTATTACTGCGGTGTATGCCAGGATTTGAAAGAGCTTCACGGCCAGACCTCCCGCCTGACTCTGACCTACGATATGACATTTCTGGCGCTTTTGCTTACGGGGCTGTACGAGAGAGAGGGGCATCTGGAAAAAATACGCTGTCCCCTTCATCCGATGCAGAAGCTGGAGACCAGGAGAAATGCCTATACCCAGTATGCGGCAGATATGAATGTGCTGCTCTCCTATTATAATCTGCTGGACGACTGGATCGATGAGAAAAAGGTGGGGGCGCTGGCAGTGGCGAGAAAACTGCGCCCCCGTTTTCTTGAGGTCTGCAGAAAATATCCACGGCAGAACCGGGCAGTGCGCAGCTACATGAGAAAGCTGATGGCCTGTGAGAGAGAGAAGGATCCCAATATGGACCGGGCAGCCGGTTACACCGGGGAACTGATGGAGGAGATTTTTGTCTACAAAAAGGACGAATGGGAGAAGCCTCTGCGCAGAATGGGATTTTTTATTGGAAAATTTATTTACCTCATGGACGCGCTCCGGGATGTGGAGGAGGATATTAAAAATGATAACTATAATCCTTTCCGCTCACTGTACGGCCGTCCTGACTTTGAGAAGAAGGGGATGGAGATTCTGACCATGATGGCGGCAGATTGCTGTCAGGCATTTGAGCAGCTTCCGATCATAGAGGAAATTGACATTTTGCGGAATGTGTTATATTCTGGAATCTGGACAAAATATTGGAAAAAGAAATCTGAGGAGAAAATGTAATGACAGATCCGTACAGTGTGCTGGGTGTCAGCAGAGACGCCAGCATGGACGATATCAAGAAGGCATATCGGAAACTGAGCAGAAAGTATCATCCGGATGCAAATATAAACAATCCCAATAAGGCGCAGGCGGAAGAAACCTTTAAGCAGGTGCAGGCCGCCTATAATCAGATTGTGGCGGAAAAAGAGAGAGGAACTTCCGGGTGGAGCGGAAGTTCCGGTTACAGCCAGGGGGCATCCGCAGGCCAGACAGCCTACGGAGATGCCCAGGGCAATGTGGAGTTCCGTGCGGCAGTCAATTATATCAATAACGGATATTACCAGGAAGCATTGCAGGTGCTTGACCAGATGCGGGACAGACCGGCAGTCTGGTACTATTATCATGCAGTTGCCAATGCGGGAATGGGCAATAATATCAGCGCGATGCAGGACATCGAGCAGGCAGTGGCGATGGATCCGCAGAACATGCAGTACCGGAGACTGCAGCAGCAGCTGCAGTTCGGCGGTCAGTGGTACCAGAATATGGGACGGGGATATGGATTTGGTGGCAGTCCGGCGGGAGCCGGGAACTGCTGCAGTGAGTGCTGTACCTGTCTTTGCTGTATGAACTGCTGCGGTGGAGTACCGATCTGCTGCTGTTAAGCCGGAGAGCAGTTTTTGCTGCTGCGGCAAGATTTTATACCGAGGGGGAACAAAAGAGATGGAAAGAGAGAAACTCAAATCACGTCTGGGCTTCATTCTGCTGTCGGCGGGATGCGCCATCGGAATCGGAAATGTGTGGAAATTTCCCTACATGTGCGGACAGTACGGGGGCGGCGCCTTTGTGCTGATCTACATTCTGTTTCTGATTATTTTAGGCGTGCCGATCATGTCCATGGAATTTTCTGTGGGAAGAGCCAGTCAGAAGAGTCCGGTAAAAGCGTACAACGCGCTGGAGAAAAAAGGGCAGAAATGGCATATTCACGGCTATCTAGCCATGATTGGAAACTATCTGCTGATGATGTTTTATACCACCGTGGCAGGATGGATGATCTATTATTTTTATCTGACTGCCAGCGGAAAGTTTGAGGGAGCTTCTGCAGAGCAGGTAAAGGGTGCCTTTGGCGAGATGCTGGGCAAGCCGGAAGTAATGATTCTCTGCATGGTTGCTGTGGTTATTCTGGGATTTTTTGTGAATTCCATCGGACTGCAGAATGGACTGGAGCGCATTACCAAGGGAATGATGATCGCTTTGCTGCTGATCATGGTAGTGCTGGCAGTCAGAAGCGTGACGCTGGATGGGGCAAAGGAAGGCCTGTTCTTTTATCTGGTTCCCAGCCTGGAAAATATGAAGGCGGTAGGAATCGGAAATGTGATCGTGGGAGCTATGAACCAGGCATTTTTCACACTGAGCCTGGGAATCGGAGCTATGGCTATTTTTGGAAGCTATATCGGAAAAGAGAGAACACTGCTGGGAGAGGCTGTGAATGTATCCATTCTGGACACTTTCGTGGCGATCACGGCAGGACTGATTATCTTCCCTGCCTGCTTTGCTTTTGGTGTGGAGCCGGATGCGGGACCGCCGCTGATCTTCCAGACGCTTCCCAATATTTTCAATGAGATGCCGGGGGGACGTCTGTGGGGCAGCCTGTTCTTCGTATTCATGTTTTTTGCGGCATTTTCCACTGTACTGGCGGTATTTGAAAATATCATGGCCTGCTGCAGCGATCTGTGGCACTGGAGCAGAAAGAAAGCGGCTGCCATTAACCTGGTGGCAGTGACGGTGCTGTCTCTGCCCTGCGTGCTGGGATATAATGTGTGGAGCGGATTCCATCCTTTCGGGAATCCTTCCAAACAGGTGCTGGATCTGGAGGACTTCCTGGTGAGCAATATCTGGCTTCCCATCGGATCTCTGATCTATCTTCTTTTCTGTGTTTCCAGAAAAGGATGGGGATGGGAGAATTACCGGAAGGAAGTCAATACAGGAAAGGGAATTAAGATGCCGGGAGGAAAAGCAATCCGGTTTTACCTGACCTGGATCCTGCCGCTTATGATTCTGTTTATCTTCGGATATGGAATTTATGATGTGGTATTAAAACCGATTCTGGGATAGAAAGACAGAAAAAAGGGTACTGTGCATTCGGATCTGATGCGCAGTACCCTTTTTGGCAGGATTTACTCGAGGCTGTCGATCACCCGGGAAGCTTCAAGCCCCCGATCGATGATGTACTGTGATTTCGGGTCAGAGACCGGATCGGGACAGAAAGGGGTTCCCTCCAGAAAAGAGAGGGACAGCTGATAGACACCGTATTCACGGCAATCGCTCGCTTCGGCGAGACAGGCGCCCTTGCTTTTCATTTCTGAGGTATTTCGTTCTCTGCCGAGGGTCAGTTCGGCGAGGGTTTCCAGCATAATGCAGAAATGTTCCTCATCCCAGGCGGAGAGATACATACACTTGCACAGTCCCTTTGTGAAGAAGGGATAGGAGCGATAGCAGTCAACCAGTTCTTTGAAGCGGGACAGATGGTGAGAATCCTGGAAGAGTCCGGCTTTTTGGAGTGCCAGAGTACAGGTACTTTTCCAACTCATAATTTTCCTCCGGAGTAAATTGGATTTCTGTGAATAAAAAAAGAAAAAGAGGAGAGAATAGGAGTATACCAAAGAAAAAAGTTAATACTTATCCTCCCCTTTAGATCCCCGGAGTTAGCAACGGCGCAGCTTCGGGGATTTTATTATGCAGCTCTGCTATTCTTTGATATGTTCCAGCCCCTGGGCGAGGATTGTGGAGACATGGCTGTCAGAGAGGGAATAGAAAACAGTTTTGCCGTCTCTTCGGAATTTTACCAGCTGCATCTGCTTCAGGATGCGGAGCTGGTGGGAGATGGCACTCTGAGTCATGCCAAGGGAATCCGCAATGTCGCATACACACAGTTCTTCCACGGAAAGAGCGTACAGGATGCGGATCCGGGTGGGATCCCCGAAAGTTTTAAAAAGCTCAGCCAGGGGAGTGATGATTTCCTGCGGAGGAATGATCTGAGCCGGATCTGCCAGATGATGGTGGTGTTCGCCGC
>URYM01000017.1 GCA_900552095.1 uncultured Blautia sp.
AGATCTAGTACGGTCTCGTGGGCTCGGAGATGTGTATAAGAGACAGCTGCAAGACTGACTGCTTCGTCCGGAAGTAATGTACCATTAGTATATACATCAAGTGTCAGCTTATCATAATCTGTAATCTGACCAACACGTGTATTCTCTACTGTAAGATTTACACGTTCTACCGGTGTATAGATAGAATCAATCGGAATTACCGCAATTGGTAAATCCTCTTTTTTATTCTTATCTGCGCTCACATAACCTCTGCCCTTTGTGATTGTAAGTTCCATGTACAGTTTGCTGTCAGCTCCGCCATTCAAAGTTGCGATAACCGCATCAGGATTCATAATCTCAATATCCGGATCTACCTGAATGTCAGCTGCAGTAACTACACCTTCACCTTCAAACTCGATGTAAGCAGTCTTTGGTTCGTCTGTTTCTGAAGTATTTTTGATAGCTAATGATTTTAAATTCATTACAATCTCAGTAACATCTTCTTTTACTCCCGGAATTGAGCTGAACTCATGTAAAACTCCATCGATTTTCACCTGACTGATTGCAGCTCCAGGTAATGAAGAAAGCATAATTCTTCTCAAAGAGTTACCAAGTGTTGTTCCATAACCTCTCTCTAAAGGCTCTACAACAAATCTTCCGTATTTCTTATCTTCTGAAATCTCAGTAATTTCAATATTTGGTTTATTAAAATCAAACACTACAAAGCCCCTCCTTTTGGGTTATTAAAGTATTGAGGGTGAATCAGTTTCTAAATAATCCTAGGGATTATTTAGAATATAATTCGACAATCAACATCTCGTCTACAGGAACATCGATAACTTCTCTTGTAGGAAGTTCTTTTACAGTTCCCTGAAGGCCTTCTGCATTTACATCTAACCATTCTGGAACTAATCTTCCACCTGTTACTTCTAAGATATCTTTATATCTCTGTGAACCTTTGTGTTTTTCTTTGATTTCGATAACATCTCCAGCTTTTACTAAGTAAGATGGGATATTTACTTGTTTACCATTTACTAATACATGTTTGTGGTCAACAATCTGTCTTGCTTCTTTTCTTGTTCTTGCAAATCCCATACGGAATACAACATTGTCTAATCTTGACTCAAGAAGAATCATAAGATTTTCACCTGTCATACCGTTCATTTTAGAAGCTTTTGCAAAGTAATTTCTAAATGGTTTTTCTAAAACGCCATAGATAAATTTCGCTTTTTGTTTTTCGCGTAATTGAAGTCCATATTCGCTCATTTTTCTATTAGCTCTTTTTAATTGTCTGTTAGATTTTTTATCGATTCCTAAATAGATTGGATCCATACCAAGTGATCTACATCTTTTAAGAACTGGAACTCTGTTTACTGCCATGTTCTATATCCTCCTATTACACTCTTCTACGTTTTGGTGGGCGACATCCGTTATGTGGAACCGGAGTCACATCTTTGATACTTGTTACATCAATACCGCATGCCTGTAATGCACGGATCGCTGCCTCTCTACCAGAACCTGGTCCTTTTACCATAACGTCTACTGATTTAAGACCATGTACTAATGCTGCTTTAGCTGCTGTCTCAGCTGCCATCTGAGCTGCATAAGGAGTAGATTTTCTTGAACCTCTGAATCCTAGACCACCAGCACTTGCCCATGAAAGAGCATTTCCCTGAGCATCTGTTAATGTTACGATTGTATTATTAAAAGATGATTGAATGTGTGCTTGTCCGCGTTCAACGTTTTTCTTGACACGTTTCTTTGTCACTTTTTTTGTAACTTTTTTAGCCATTTAAACTAACCTACTTTCTTTGTTTTTGTTATATTGTTTCTTTTCATAAGGTAGTTCTTCTTACTAAATTCGTGCATCGGTATTCCCTCGCACTCATTAAGTTCCGAAGAACAAAGTTCGCACTAACCTCAAGCTGCGTTTAACAACTTGCTTTCGCTAAGTGCTCTACTTTTATTTCTTCTTATTTGCAACAGTTCTCTTAGGACCTTTGCGTGTTCTTGCATTTGTTTTTGTCTTCTGGCCACGAACCGGAAGTCCTTTACGATGACGGATACCTCTGTAGCATCCGATTTCCTGCAGTCTCTTAATGTTGAGGGCGATTTCTCTACGAAGGTCACCTTCTACTGTCATTGTTTCATCAATAACAGAACTGATATTTTTGATTTCTTCGTCTGTCAGATCTCTTACACGAGTGTCAGGATTTACGCCTGCTTTCTCAAGGATCTGAGTTGCGCTTGGTCTGCCGATTCCATAAATATATGTCAGACCGATTTCTACACGTTTTTCTCTTGGTAAGTCTACACCAGCTATACGAGCCATGTAATGTTTCCTCCATTTTCTACTTTTGCACCTCAAACCCACGCAGCCCGTGCCATGCACGTCTGAAATGTTGTGCGCAGCCTGAAGTACAGGTTAATATTGTTCCTAATTGAGAGGCCGGTATGTAAGCCTCCAGCCATGCACCGCATGACCTTTCCGTCCGTCTCCCTCCTTCCAGGAAACCGGCCGGTATTAAGCAATATTATCTGAGCAGAGCCATCTATGGGCGAAGCCGCTTTCTCCGGCAACAGTGCCGTGCGTTTCTTTCGCTCCCGCGTGTAGATGCCGCAGGATTTTCTCTGCCGGCGGACTGACGTACATCCGCCTCTGACAATATTTAAACAGCAGGTTCTGTTCAGATCCAACAGTTCCCACCGCAGCCGCTTGCTTAATAATAGTTTTGGGTCTTAACCCTGTCTCTGTTTGTGCTTCGGATTCTCACAGATGATCCGGATGCTTCCTTTTCTTTTGATAACCTTGCATTTTTCGCAGATCGGTTTCACAGAAGATCTTACCTTCATTTCGGAATCCTCCTTTCTTAAACTTGGCTAATTCACCATGCACACACTCTCACATTTGGGCATACTAATCCCCTCTTGCACAGAGTTCGATTAATAGTATAGCATCCCTTTCCAGAAAATGCAAGCATAATTTTGCAGATTTTCACCTGTTTTCTCCCGGGTTTTCCAGGAAAGCTGACAGTTTTTCCAGGGACTTCTCCACGGCCTTCTGGCTGCTACACTCAATGGTATACGTAATCTCCTCTCTGCTCCGGAAGATCCGGCAGATTTTTCCCCAGTCAATCGTTCCTTCTCCCACAGCCAGATGGCTGTCCCCATCTCCCCGGTTGTCATGCACATGGACATGGGTAGTCTCTCCCTGAAGCCGCAGCGCCCACTCTTCTGCCGGCAGGCTGGAATAACATCCGGCATGTCCCGCGTCAAAACACAGATGAAAATTCTCCATGCCGGTTTTTCTGACTGCCTCCACAAGAGGCTCCCAGGTCCGGTCAAAAACATTTTCCAGGACCACCTCCGGCCCCTGTTTCCCTCTCAGAAATTCCCGGTAAAATTCTGCTGTCCGCTCAGCCCATCCCGTCAGAAGATAAGCGTCCGGGCAGAGGCAGCTGTGATAAACAATTTTTTCTGCTCCCAGTTCTTCAGCCGCCCTGTACGCCTGTTCATAGCGAAGACGGGTCACCCTCCCGATCTCCCTGTCAAAAGTCATGGGATTAAGATCCAGAAACGGGCCGTGCAGGATCAGATTCTCCGCTCCCATATTCCTTATTCTCTTTTTATAGGAAGAAATACTGTCCTCCAGGCGATCCAGATTCTCTGCTATGGAAAATTCTATACTCTCCACTCCCGCCCCCGTCTTCTCTATCACTTCCCGCATCTCTTCATCCGGCAATAAATGGCTGATATAAATCATTTTACTCACCCTTCTGTCTTTTTCTTTTCCTTCTCCGGAAAATACTCTACCTCAAATCCCGCTTCCCTGCAATAGGCTTCTGTCTTTCCTCCCCGCCGGCATCGGATTTTCGTGCTCCGATTAATAATCCATTCGCCAATTTCCTCCGGTTCCCCGGAAATTTCCAGTATTTTTAAACGGGTACAGCCGTGAAAGACCCATTTTTCAATCTTTCTGACTGACTCCGGAAGCCGTACATACTCTAACTGACTGCATTTGAGAAAAGCACTGTCGCCAATTTCCTGAAGTCCCGGTGGAAATACAATTTTCTCCAGACTGCGGCATTTGTAAAATGCTTTTTTCCCAATTCGGCGAACGTTCCGGGGCAGCTCCACCTGACAGAGGTTCTCACATCCGCTGAACATTTCATCCTCTATCTCCTGACAGACAGAATCCGGTGAAAATACCATCTGCTCCATCCGGATGCATTGTGCAAATGCTCTCTTGCCAATGCGGGAAACCGCACCTGAAAACAGTACTTCCTTCAGTCTGGTACAATTATAAAAAGCTTCCTTTCCAACCACTTCCACTCCAGGTGCCTGAACTTCCCGTAAAGTCGTATTATTACAGAAGCTCCGCACTCCTATCTCCCGCATTTCTTCCGGCAAAAATACACTCCGGATCCGTATATTATTCTTAAAAACTTCCGCATCGATCCTGCAATACCGGGACGGAATCTTTAGCTCCCGTTCTTTTCCTATAATATTTCCTTCTCTTCGATCCAAAACTTCCGGATCTCTCTTTCTCCAAACCCCAACCGTCTGTGACATAACTCCTCCCTCTTAAAAAATGCCATGCTTTTTCTGAATACGATTCAGCTTTTCTCCGATCGGTTTCCATGTCATAATCAAAAAAATCGCATTGGAAACTGCATAGATTACTGTAACCGGAAGAGCCGTCGCCAGCGCCGCCAGATATCTGCTCCAGTTCCATCCCCCTTCCATACTCAGAACTGTCCAGAAATCCATAATTCCTGAATACAGAAATCCGGTGAAAACGCCATATAAAATGAGTGCCCATTTCTTTTTCAAAAGATTTGAAACAATTGGCAGACCGGCAGCCATGCCTATCGTTCCCCAGGCCAGCATCTGAAACGGAGTCCAGGGGCCCTGCCCAAAAAATATATTGGATATCAGCGCAGTAAGAGAGCCCACCAGAAATCCGGCTTCTGCTCCCAGATACATTCCTGTCAGAATCACAATCGCTGTCACCGGCTTAAAAAAGGGCAGCGGTGCAAAAAGAAACCTTCCGGTAACGGCAATAGCTACCATCACTGCCAGAAGCACCATCCGGCGGATACTTCCCTCTCTCTTTTCGTATGTCAGATACACGCAGAAACAGGCAAGAAAAGCAATCATGACAGAAATCAGATTATACCTTCTGTCCTGCCAGGATCGGATACCGGTCAGAATCAGCAGGATTGTCCCCAGAATAAGTACTGTCCGCAAAAAGATTCTTCTGTATTTTTTCATGCTTTTTTCCGTCCGTTTCTCCGGCACAGTTCAATCACCTGCTCACAGGTAATCACACCTTCATACTGCTGCCGGGCAATCCGATTTGCTGCCGTAGTATAAAAACTGTTCCCTCCGAAAAATTTTTCCGGAGTATCGGCAGAAAGTACCTGATGATCAAAAAAGAGGCCGCATCGATCAGACACCTCCGCTGCAAATTCCACATCATGCGTAACCATCAGGATGGTAATTCCCTCTTCCCTCAGCTTTTTCAAAATGACCGCCAGCTGTTTTTTGGACCAGGCGTCAATTCCTTTGGTCGGTTCATCCAGAAGCAGGATCCTGGGCTGTAAAAGCAATACCTTCCCAATTGCCGCTTTCTGCTGTTCCCCTCCGCTCAGATCATAAGGGTGGCGTCCCAGCAGCTCCGTAATTCCCAGTATTCCGGCAATCCTTTCCGTTTGCTCTGCAAACTCCTGACGGCTATATTGCATCTGTTTTCCCACTTCTCTGTAATCTTCCCACACCGACATTTTCAGGAATACATCCTGGGGATTCTGAGGCAGCAGAGCCAGATTCCTGGTATACAGTTCACTCTGCCTGTATTTCTGAATTCTTTTTCCAAAAATTTCTATCTTTCCCCGGTAAGGTCTGTTGGCTCCTGAAATCACACTCAGAAGTGTTGTTTTTCCCGCTCCGTTTCCTCCAAGCAGACTTACCAGCTCTCCTTCATAAAGGCTCAATTCCGCATCCTGAAGAATATCCTCCCCTTCTTTTTCATACCGGAAGCATACTTCCTTCATTCGCACGGCAATTTTTTCCTCTTTCTTCTCCTCCTCCCGGACAGGCAGACGGGTAATCTCCGTCCTGTAACAGGAAGTCAGAAAATCTCTGCCCTCCCGGACGGTCACCGGACAGACACAGTCATCTGCATCCAGCCCCTGATAAATCCGCACCGCACTGGGGAGACCCGCCAGCATCTTCTTCCCTTCGCTCATATGCTTTAATTTTCTGCACACTTCCCGGGGAGACTCTGCCAGAAACAGGCGCCCCTCTTCCATGACCGCCACCTGATCTGCCACAGGAAAGACCTCTTCCAGACGATGTTCTGTCATCAGAATCGTCAGTCCCAGTTCTTTATTAATTTTAACCAGCGTATTGATAAAATCAGAGGCTGCAATCGGATCAAGCTGACTGGTAGGTTCATCCAGAATCAGAAGTTTTGGCTGCATCACCATGACAGAGGCAAGATTCAACAGCTGCTTCTGTCCGCCGGAGAGTTCTGCCGTCTTCTTTCGGAACCAGTCGTCAATCCCGAAAAAGCAGGCCATCTCTGCGACTCTCCTTCGGATCACCGGCGTAGGAAAACCCATATTTTCCAGCCCAAAGGCCAATTCATGCCATACCTTATCTGTAGCGATCTGATTTTCCGGATTCTGCAGAACATACCCGATCTGACAGGCCGCTTCCCGATCCGAAAGTTCCTCCTGACGCTTCCCCTGAAACCAGACCTCGCCTTCTTTTGTTCCTGCGGGAGAAAGCTCTCTTTTCAAAAGTTTTAAAAGTGTTGTCTTCCCACATCCTGACGCTCCGCACAATACTGTGAAGCTCCCTTCCCGGACTTTAAAATCGATACCGGAAAGCGCCGTTTTCCCGCTTTCTTCCCCCGGATAGGTAAAAGTTAAATTTTTGACTTCAAGTAATTCCATAAAATTTTCTCCTTCCACTCTATCAGACCTGGCAGAGCATAAAAGATAAAAAGAACCGCCAGCGGAATAATCGCTTCCGGATTCCAGGAAAGTTCTGCAGCCACCGGATAATAGTAAAATGTAAAACTCCCTCCCCAGAAAGCCATAACTGTCCCCACAGTACACAGTATCATAACTGCCAGCAGGATCTTATCCCTCCTGTGAAAGGAAAAAACAGAAAAGGTACGGCGTCCTGGAAGTCCGTATCCCCTGGCCTTCATCGCATCCGCCGTATCGATGGAATTTTCAATCGACCAGGAAATCAGGCTGTCAAAAACCCGCACGGTACCTCTTACCTTATCCGGCACATTATCTGCCGCATATAGCCCCATCGTCTTCTGCGCCCGCTGGATTTTTTCCATCTGTCTCTCAAAAAGAGGAATAAACCGAAATGCCATAGATAAAATCAGCCCCAACTTCGGTATCACTTTTCCAAACAAATATAAAAGCTTATCTGTAGTAAGAAATGTAAGAAAGCAGCTGCACCAGATCATAATACTGATAATTGCAGCCGCCGACGCCGCCCCGTAAAGAATGGCCTCCAGTGTAACCGGATTATCATTCAAGAAAAACAGTATCGTCTCCCCATTATGTACAAACAATGGATTCGTCACGGTCAAAATCAGAAAAAGCCCGGTGCCAAAAGCAATCTCTTCCCCCAGCTTTCTTACCCCATGCAGGGAACCATACAAAGACAGCGCCCCTGCAAGGGAACAGAGAATTACCAGCGGATGCAGACTGAACATGGAAAATCCAAGCCCCAAAAGAAAATAAAGAAACAGAATGACCGGATGATATCCCTGAAACCCTCTCATCACTCTTCTCCCTTCTGCTCTTTTTTCGCCGGTTCATATGGATGTCCCACGTCTCTTCCCAGATCGCAGGTATAGACCCATTCCACCTGATCTCCGTCTTGCAGAATATAATTGCTGCATCCCTTTCCCGGATATTCTCCATTCACCCGGAACATCCATCCAGAAAGAGGACCGCAGGAATATTCATACAGATAATTGATTCCCTGCACATAGGCGCTTCCATATGCATTTTTATTCGCCCCCTGATATTCCATCTGTATCTTATTATACCGGCAAACCCGGTTCAAAAGATCAAAAACAGAATCTCCGCTGCGCAGTACATAGGTATGTTCCGCCAGGATCACTCCATCGGCCGGAACATATTTCTCACTGCGCAGAGGCTTATCCAGCTTCTCCCAGTTATCCAGAATCGTATCGCAGCGGATACTGATGGTCACAGTCTTAGAATCTTCCTGTATATCCTCCATGTGAGTCATGTAGTACTCATCCACAGACTGTATCTTCACTCCCTTTATCAGGAAAAACAGAGCCAGAAGAAGAAAGCCTGCCAAAATCATATTTTTTTTCAAAATATCGTCCCTTTTCTTTTACCAGGTATCATCCTCTTCAGGCGCCTGATCTGCTTTTTTCTTTTTCTTTCCTGCTTTTACCGCCGCCGCTGCCAGCACTCCGATCAGCACGACTGCTGCCGCTCCGGCCGCAATCTGCAGAATCCTCCCCCGATTTTCCGTATCCTTCTGAACTGTCTCCCGGTCTTTTTCTTCTGCGCTGTTCTCTGGTTTAGAAAGAGAAGATTTCCCGCTCTCAATCTCTTCTTCTGAAAATTCCGGTGCGTCACGCAGATCAAACAGAGGATTCGCTCCATTTTTCATCCGTACGTAACCTTCCAGCGCGTAAAGCGCCTGATATCCTGCCATTCCGTTGCCTTCTGTTTCAGCTTCTTCCCCGTCCAGACTGTGAATAAAACTGCCATCTGCAAGACGGAACAATTCGAGACCATCCAGAAGCGTATGTCCCTCCTTGATAAATGCTTCCTCAGTCACAGGATCCAGGCCACAGGCTGTCAGCGCATTCAGCGTCCAGGCAGTACTCTCCGCTGTCCGCTCTCCATATAAAGCCATAGTTCCATCACTCTCCTGCCAGCCAGACAAAAGAGAAAGCGACCGCTGTACCGCCTCAGAAGCCTGCGGATTTTCCTGACAATACGGCGCCAGTGCTGTTACCGCCATGGCAGTAATATCCACATTTGCCTCCTCTGTCAGCCCAAATCCTCCATTTGGAAGTTCCTGTTCCAGAATTGCATCCACCAGTTTCTCCTCTGTCCACTCTGCATCATCGGCCAGGGTATAATCTCCACTGTCCAGAGCCAGAAGCGCCCAGATATAACCATTGATCCCCTGGCGTCCCGGATCCTGGAAAATACAGGCTCCGATTCCGTCCTGAACCAGATTAATCGGTTCTCCCTCCGGTGTCTTCCCGAAATTCTCAGGATCTCCCCCGCAGGCTCTGATGGTCAGAATCATGCGGTACCAGTCCGTCGGATTCTGAGTTTTTATATTTTCTTCCAGATCCTCATAATATCCTTCTGTCACCTGCATCAGACGCGCAAGATACTGCTTCTGATTATCGCTTTTTCCCATACGGCTCACACCGAACGCAAACCAGCAGCTTTCACTTCCCTCCGCCTGATCCAGAAGCGCCCCTTCCAGCAGCTGCTCCGTCCCCTGCTCATCCTTTTTCCACTGCAGAATATCTTCCTCGGCCATTCGGGCTTCCCCCGGTGTGTGCAGAGCCGCCTGCACAACATTCACTGGAAAGATCAGACACAATGCCAATATTACCGCAAAAAGCTTTTTCCTTCTGTTTTTCATGTTCTCTCTCCCTAATAGTTCACTTTATTTTTCTTTCTTTTTTTCGACGCAGTGTGCAAAAACACGCCGAATCCCGCTGCAAGAGCAGCCGCTCCTGCCAGAATACCTCCCAGAACGGCCACCGTCTTCTTCCGGCTCTTCACAGTCTCCAGACGCTCTCTTGCTTTTTTCTGCTCTTCCTCCCGCCTGGCTATCTCCTGCTTCCGCTGTTCCTCCGCCTGCGCTTTCTGCTCTTCTTCCGAAATTTGCTCTTCTCCCGCCTGTTCCGGCAAAACTTCTTCTTCCGGCACCGGTGCATTCGCATTTTCCTGACTGATCCCTCCCGGATTTCCTTCCTCAGGCACCCGATCCGGGTTTAACGGAGTCAGCACATGATTTTCCCCGGATGGCCGGTTCTCTTCCACCGAAGGCTCCTGTTCTCCTCCCGTCTGCCCATTCAGAAGAGCAGCATAAGCTTCTTCCGCATGAATCAGCTGCTGCAGATTTGTCACCAGCGCTTTTTCTTCCTCCGTCAGCGCCTCGTAAGCGCTCCTAATCTGTTCCAGCATGGGGCCGCTGCCTGTGCTGACTGCTCCGATCTGTGCGATCATGCGTTCCACCTGATCTGCCGCTGTCAAACTCTGATAACGTGCGATTGCACGTTCCAGTACGTTAAAATTTGTTACCAGCTCCTGCTGATCCCCATTTAAAGCATTGTAAGCTTCAATTGCCTGTGTAATCTGTCCTCCGCTCTCCAGCGTCACTTCTCCGATCTGTCCGATCAGTTCAATAACCGGAGCCGCCGCTGTCAGATTCTGATACTGCTCCGCTGCCTGAAGAAGCTGATCATAATTCGTCACCAGAGCCTGCTGCTTTTCCGTAAGTCCGTCGTACAGTTCCTGTGCATATCTGATCGCATCCAGACTTTCCAGGGTTACCTCACCGATCGAAGCGATGGCGGCAGAAACTTCCCGGGCACGCAGATCATCGAAAACCCGCTCAGCTTCTTCCAGAACAGCCAGATTCGATACAATTTTCTGCTGCTTCTCCGTGAGGGCTTCGTAGGCATATCTGGCCCGGGCGATCTGTTCTCCGCTCTCCAGCGTCACTTCTCCGATGGCGGCGATCAACTGCTCTGCCATTTCTGCTGCCTCTTGATCTTCCGGCGTAATCTCATTTTCCTGCACCAGTTCCTCATAGCGAAGTTCCGCCTCTGTCAGCACCTGATAATTTTCTACCATTTCCTGCTGCCGTGGTGTAAGAGCATCGTACGCAGACCGGGCAATATCAATAAGCGCTTTACATTCTGCTGTCAGGGTCACCTCTCCGATCTGATCAATATAGGCTGTAACTCTCTGTGCTTTTGCCAGATCTTCTTCATATTCGACCTGCTCCTTTGTGGGAACCTGATCCATATTCCACTTCGCCTGAGCCAGCTGTTCCTGAACCTCCTCCACAGTCAGCGCCTGACGGATCGCTTTCTGTCCGTTTGCCAGGTAAGTCTCCAGCTGATACCGCTCCGAATCTCTGTAACTCGTAAAATCTTTGTATTTCTGCAATTCCTCCAGCGCCGCCGCCTTTGCCTGTTCCAGCTCCTTCTCCTGGGTATCACGGATGGAGTCAATCTCATAAATATCCGCTTTTGCCGCAGTCAGTATGGCACTGACCTCCTCCATAGAAGTGGCTGCACGCAGCTCTGCCACTCCCTGCGCAATCCTCTCCTGCACAAGCTGCCAGTTCTCCGGCGTATAGTCTTCTTCTTTTACGAAAGTCTGCAGATCACCGATCGCACCACTCCTGAAATCTTCCAGCGTCAGCTGCCACTGCAGGATGGGATACCCATTCTGCATTCCCATATAGTCTCGAATGAAATAATTTCCTCCTCCGTTCATTTCATTCAGGAAATCTTCCCCCTGCATCTCGCTTCCGGCTCTGAAATCTCCCGGAGCCTGTCCTCCCGGAGAACGTCCCACAACAGAAGAGGCTGTTCCCTCCAAAGCATATAGTCTACGGTAATCCCCGGCCGCTGCATATCCAAACAGCGCCCCCACATAGACGCCCGACTGATTCAGATTCACCGGTCCCGAAGTATACCCCCAGGAAAACAAGGTTCCGCCTGCCCCGTCATCAATTCTTCCGGCCAGGCCTCCGGCATAATTCTTACTGCCGACTTCTCCGCTGTTATAATTTGAAGTAAATTCGCAGTTCCCGCCCTTTACCAGAGCCGCAATCCCTCCGGCACAGTAAGAAGAACCGGCATAGCCGCTGTTAAAAGACTGACGTACACTGACCCCTGAATCCACACAGCCCACCAGACCGCCTGCATAATGCTTTACTCCGCCCTTCTCCTCTGAAGCAATCTGTACCTGTCCCTGATTGGAACATCCCCGAAACCAGGTATTATCCGCATATCCGGCGATTCCGCCGGCCGCTGTACCGCTTTTCTTTACCTTATTTACTGTAATATCCACCTGACTGTGACAATTTACCACAGAATTTCTCTGACTGTAATTTTTCCCATATATGTATGCCACAATGCCGCCTGCATATTCAATTCCCCGCGGACAGTTTATATATCCTGATACTGTCACATTTTTAATTACCTGCTTATTATCTCCATATACCCTTCCAAATAAGCCTGCATACACTTCTCCCTCTTCTATGGCCAGCCCGGTGACAGAATAACCGTTTCCATCAAAGCTCCCGGAAAAAACAGTATCTTTTCCACCAATCGGCGTCCAATTATGTCCGCCGAGGGAAATAGAATCCGTCAGCACCGCACAGGCGTCTCCGCCTCCCCGGTTCACATAGTCTGCAAACCAGGCCAGTTCTGCTCCATTTCCAATCTGATAAATTCCATTTTCCAGCGTCGGTTCCGTCAGTGTCTGCCCATCCCAGGTTCCCTCTGACGGAATCTGATTAAAGATATCATCTACCGCTTTTTTGGCTTTCTGAAGCGCCTCTGTTACCTCTCTCCGGTTTTCTGCCTGATCAATCTCCTGATACCCGCTCTCTTTCGCTGCCCGAATCTCCTCCAGAATTTCCGAATCCTCCGTCTCCCCTTCCCGGTAAGCCTCCAGCTGCTCTTTCGCCGCCGCCTTCAGCTGCTCCATCTGTCCCTGTTCTGCAATATCCAGAACAATGCGATCCATTTCTTCTTTTCCCAAACGCACCTGAGCCGTAACTTCCTCCACGGAAGGCGCATGCTGGATTTTTTCCACAGCCGCGGCGGCTGCCGTTTTTATCAGCTGTTTTTCTTCCTCTGTATATTCCGGATGTTTCTCCAGAATCTGATCCCGGTACTCTTCAATCCGGGCAATCCCCTCGTCAACCGCTTCCATCAGTTCCTGATCCACCTCAGTCCCCGGTCGGATTGCTCCCAGTTCTTCCCGGGCCGCTTCCATGATCCTGTTTAAATCTTCCCCCGTCACAACCGTTCCCAGAAGCTCCAGGTATTTGTGCACTGCCGTCTCGATCTTGCCATAGGCGGTACCATACTTCTGCTCGTTTTCTTCGGAAAGCCATCCGTCCAGTTCCGCCATAGCGGCATCTATCTTTGCCGCCAGATCTGTTGTCTGCTCCTGAAATGCCAGCTTGGGAAAACCTGCCGTATCATAATCAAAAGGACTCGTCTTCACAAAAGCCGCCCCCAGTTTCCGTATCATATCCTGGCTCTTCATCGTAACTTCCGATAACATGGCCGTTTCGCCTGAGTACGAGGTATGTTTATTTTCTTTCTCGCCATAAATATCCAGCTTGGGATTCTTGATTCCAAAAACATTTCCCAGTACTCCGCTTTTAAAGAATCCCACGATGGCTCCCCGCGAATCAAACACCTCGTTTTGATAGGAAACTGTACTATATCCATTCTCCACCCGCGGTTCTGACGGCACCGCCTGACCATCGTTATCCTCATACCCCATCTGACCTACCAGACCGCCCATCCGGGAACCGGGCTGCAGATCCAGTCCGGTCATATCGCCCAGACTGTATACATCTTTTAACAGACACTGTTTTACCGTTCCGTCACTGTAGGTTCCCGGCTCATTCATAAGTCCGGCAATTCCTCCGAGAATACTGACACCCGATATTTTCCCCCAGTTACTGCTGTTCCTGACGGATCCTCCAAAGCGCACGGCGCCTGCAATCCCTCCTACGGTAAAATATCCCTGTACAGAAGCCTTGTTTTCGCAGTACCGGATGACCGCGTCGGATCCCTGCAGAAGTCCTGCTATCCCCCCTACATTATTCTGTGCCATCCGGACAGCAGTAGCGATATTTCCTTTATTGACACATCGGGTAATTGTTCCGCTGCAGATTCCGGCAATTCCTCCCGCATTCCGGTACATGGCCTCCCCCGCCATCGTTGTCTTTGTCTCATTGACACAGTTTGAGATTTCTCCGCTTTTCAGATAGCCGGCCACAGCTCCTGTACCAATATAGGTCTCGTTGTACTTGCCATTTCCAGACATACCATAGATATCATATCCGTTTTTCACCTGTCCGGCTACCCGCAGGTTAGACACCCTCCCGCCATCAATCACACCAAAAAGGCCGCCGTAACGTACTTCCGGCCTTTCCTCTGAAATCTCCGCATAGAGCAGATAAACTTTATGCCCTGCCCCGTTAAAATTTCCCCGGTATCCATGATCCAGACTGTCTCCGATCATAGGCCACCGGTTCGCCGTATTCGTCTCAAAATCATTCAGGAAAATATCATCCGTCAGTTCTGCGTTGATTGCCGTATTTCCCCGATTGACCTCATCTGCAAACCAGGCCAGTTCTGCTCCTGTCCCGATCTGAAAAATACCCTGCTCGTTTGTTTTCGGTATTGTTCTGCTCTCACCATCCCAGATATTCTGAACAGGAGCCGCCAGAACAAAGCCGGATGCGCTTTTTTGCTGCCAGACAAGCAGGGCTGTCAGAAAAAGTGCCGCCGCTCTCCTCCATCTCTTTTTTCTGTTTTTTTTCTGCTTCATCCTGACATCCTCCACTTTTTGTCCCTGTTTTCTACAGGAAATATATGTATTTCAGCCGAAATTTCTGCATGACTCCGGCCTGCCGGTATACTCTCTCCCAGACCTGATCTTTAAATGCTTTCATCTGCGTCCGCTGTTCTTCCGACATTACGTGATCTGAATACACCGCTTCCTGATGAATTTCGGCCGCCTGAAGAAACACCTTCCCAACAGATTCACCAAACATTCGGCTCAGCTGCTCTTCATATTGATATAAAGAAATATTCCGAATTGGAAGCCCTGCCGCAGCCAACACATTCATCGTATAGTTAAACAGACTTCGGATTGCCGCACGGCAGTCCATACTTTCAAAAATCTTCTTCTCTCTCCGGCTGACTGCTCTTTTCCAGACTACCCAGATCAGAAGGCCCAGGATCAGAAGCACCATAAATCCAATTGCCGCCAGAAGAATGCTGGTAAGAATTTCCAGCCAGTCCACAGGCGGCTCTGCTTCCTGCTCTTCTTCCTCTTCTTCCGCCTCCTGCTCTTCCTGATCCGCACCGCCCTCCGCACCGGAAGCCAGACCGGAAATATCCTGATAATCCTCTGCCGTCTCCATCACTTCCAGATAAGCCGGGGTCGTCTCAAATGGCAGCCACCCCACCCCATCCTGATAATATTCCACCCAGGCATGTGCATGGGAATCATCCAGTGCATACGGTTCCCCGGCCTCCATGGACGCCGCATCCTCCGGGGTCACCAGATATCCTTCCACATAACGGGCAGGAATCCCGTAATATCGGAACATCATGGCTGCCGCTGTAGCATAATGAACCGAATATCCTGCCTGAGACCGGGTAAGGAAATCCATCAGAAACTGACTGCCTTCATACTTCTGACTCTCATCGTACGTATACTGAGAGGTGAGCAGATACAGGATATTCTGCCGGGCCTGGCTGTAATCATAATGTTTTTCGCCTTCCAGAAGCTGATAATCTCCCAAAAGTCCAGTCAGCTCTGCGCAGATTTCCTCTGGAATCTCCAGATACTGCCCGTAGACAAACTGATTATAGTAACCTTCCAGCCGCCTGTAATCCTGTCCCTCTTCGGAAAGAGCCTCCGGATCAGCCACAGCCGAAGCCAGTTCCGGATAATGAATCACCTGATTTTCAAGCGCCTGAAACGTATACACATCCTTCCCCTTAAGCCCCTCTGTTTCCAGCCCTTCTTCTCCGATCTTCTGTCTGTCAAAAGAAAGATCCTCCGCCCCTTCACTTAGAAGTTCATACGGCACATAATAGACGGACCTGTTTCCCGCAAGATTTTTCACTGTGACAGAAACGTTTTCCACATGTTCCAGATCTGCAGCAAGAGCTCCCATAGACAGCTGCGATTGCCCGTAAAATCCACTCTTTCTCAACCAGTAAAAGAGATCTCTCTCCGGCCAGAGTTTCTCATCCGGCGTCTTCTCCCACCTGCTTCCGTCAAATCTTCCTCCGACATACCCTCGCAGGTAATAAGAATCCGGGCGCGACATGGTAACCTCCAGTACCGGCTCCCCGGTCCAGGAAAAAGCTTCCACATTCCGGAGATCCCCACCCGGCATATTTTCTCCTGCTCCTCCGTATCGAATCTGATCCAGCCCTTCTTTTATATTTTCTTCCAGATAAGACGCCCAGCCTGCTTTCTCATAATTCCAGAAAGGGAAAAAAATCTGAAAGATGCCAAAGAGAAGCAGCGCCGCCGCTCCCAGCCAGACTCCTGACAAAAAAGGTACTTTCCCTTTTGCTTCGGCAAAATTCTTTTCCCCATGGCCTCTGATCCATATCTGTCTCTTATACACATCTCCGAGCCCACGAGACCGTACTAGA
>URYM01000018.1 GCA_900552095.1 uncultured Blautia sp.
ACGAGATCTAGTACGGTCTCGTGGGCTCGGAGATGTGTATAAGAGACAGGCGATCCGCAGGCCCAGATCCGGATCCCAGTCCTGTTTTTCCAGTACCTTCCGCATAAACTGATAGAGATCCGCCGCCGGGAGATCGCAGGACCACCTCTCAAAATTAATAAATACCGGCTGTCTTCCCGCACTCAGAATATTATGCTGGGTACACTCTCCATGGCAGACATACCGCTCTTTCAGCGCTCTTTCCCGCAGCTCTTCATAGCCGGATGCTTTAAGTTCCTCCGTCACCGCCAGCCCCTGCTCCAGAAAGGGATCCAAAGCCTTCAGAAGCTGCCTCTCAAATTCATTTTTCTTCTGCTTTTTCTGCAGGAAATGCTGTACCCGGCGCATCTCCCGGTTATGCCTTCCGCACTCATCCGGCAGAGACTCTTTCCGGTATCCCGCATACTCCTCCCCCTCCGGCAGACGTATCACGGTATGTAGATGAGCCAGAGCTGCTGCTCCCCGGCAGATTTCCTCCCGGGAACGGATGTCGCACTCTCTGGCGTCGTACCAGTTTCGCACCGTATACAGAAGACCGTCCGTGTGGAGCGTGGCCGCCTCTCCCTCCAGGTTTAAAAGCGGCAGATCGGTCTTTAATTTTCCATCTGCCTCCGCCTGCTGCTGAATCTTTCGCTGAACCTTTAATTTCTCCAGTGATCCCCGGTATTCCCGGATCACCTTCAGACCCTGATCTGTCTGACAGATCAAAGCCCCTCTTCCCCGGCAGCTTCCCGCCGCTGTCAGCCCGTATTTTTCCAGAACCCCCAACCCATGGTCGAACAAACATATCCCCTCACTTTCTGCGTTCTCTCTATACTTATGTACAGGTTTCCGGAAATATGTAAAAGCCTTCCGCTTCATGAATCTCACAAAGCGGAAGGCCTCTTCCTGTTCCTCTGTTTATTTTTCTGCCAGCTCCAGAAGCTGTTCTTTCGTGTTCAGTTCCGGACATTCCAGCACCCGGTCAAGGAGAGTCTCCAGAATACTTCCCACTCTGGGACCCGGCTGAAATCCTGCCGCGATCAGGTCCCGGCCGCCAATCTTTAACTGTTTCAGCGAAACACAGTCTCCTTTCTCCAGAATTCCGGCAAAGAGTTCCCGGATCCGGCGGTTGTTCTCTTCCCTCTCTCTTCCGGAAGTCCCTTCCTCCAGCTGTGCCCTGACCTGGCACAGGTCAAGATAAAGGGGAAACAGCTGCACGCCGATCCGGCTGACCGCCCGGCGCACCGAGGCAGGTTCCGGCTCCACTGTCCATTTTTCCGCGCGGACCAGCGCACAGACCTGACGCACCGTATCATTATCAAAACGCAGCCTTTTCAGGACAGAGCGCGCCTCCTCTTCCTCTCCCAGGAAGCCCAGCAGAAGACTCCAGCGCCGGATCGGATCTGCCTGTATCCGCCTTAAACCCTCCAGAATCTTTTTTTCCCGGCCTTCTTCCGCGGCTCGGTCAAATTCCGGAAGCACAACGCGGGTGATCCCCAGCTTCCAGGCTTCCCCCAGTTTATCCGGTCTCTGGGAAACAAGCAGTTTCCCCAGTTCTGTCCGGATCCTCTCCGCACTGATCTTCCCCAGCGCAGGCGCCAGTTCCCGGATTGCCTGCTGTGTCTTATCCTCCACAGAAAATCCCAGCTGAGCCGAAAAGCGGACAGCCCGAAGGATCCGCAGCGCATCTTCCGAAAACCGTTCCCCCGGATCTCCCACGCAGCGCACCCGTTTCAGCCGGATATCCTCCAGCCCCTCAAAACAGTCCACCAGCCCCGTTTCCCGGCTGTAGGCCATGGCATTGATGGTAAAATCTCTCCTCCGCAAGTCTTCCTTCAGGCTGGAGGTAAAAGAAACACATTCCGGATGACGCCCATCCAGATATTCCCCGTCAATCCGATACGTAGTCACCTCATAGCTGTCCCTCTCAAGAAGAACCGTCACAGTCCCGTGCTGCAGTCCCGTATCTACAGTCCGCTCAAAGAGAGCTTTCACCTCTTCCGGCCTGGCAGAAGTCGTAATATCCCAGTCATCCGGCTTCCGCCCCAGGATAGAATCCCGCACGCAGCCTCCCACGGCATAAGCCTCAAAACCGGCCTGATTCAAGGTCTCAATAATAAACTGAACCTTCTGCGGCAGCTGAATCTCCATGACGGAATCCCTCCTTCCCTGTGCTTTTTTGTTTCTTAATATGCCCGTCCCCAGTAAACCATTTTTTTCGCCGGTTTTCCGCAGCAGACACAGGTGTCAGAAAGCTGCTCCTGTTCAAACGGAATACATCTTGATGTGGCCGCCGTATCTTCCTTGATCTTATCCTCGCACTCCTGACAGCCGCACCACATCGCTTTTACAAAGCCCGGTTTCTCATTGATGGTTTTCACAAACTCCTCGTAAGTAACTGCCGTATAAGTATGGGCATCTCTGTGCGCTCTCGCTGTTTCCAGCATATCTTTCTGAATCTCTTCCAGAAGTTCTTTGGCTCTTACTGCCAGCTCATCCAGGGAGACCACGATCTTCTCTCTGGTATCACGGCGCACCAGAACTGCCTGATTCTGCTCAATATCCTTCGGTCCAATCTCCACACGCATGGGAATGCCGCGCATCTCCTGCTCGGAAAATCTCCATCCGGGGCTCTTGTCGCTGTCATCCATTCTTGCGCGGATCCCCTGGGCCTTCAGGGACTCCAGAACTTCTCCCGCTTTCTCCACAACTCCCTCTTTCCTCTGCTGGATCGGAATTACCATAACCTGAACCGGAGCGATTCTGGGCGGCAGTTTCAGACCGCTGTTATCTCCGTGAACCATGATGATCGCTCCGATCATACGGGTTGTCATTCCCCAGGAGGTCTGATGCACGTACTTCAGCGTATTGTCCTTATCTGTATACTGGATCCCGAAAGCCTTCGCAAATCCATCCCCGAAATTGTGGCTGGTCCCGGACTGAAGAGCCTTACCGTCATGCATAAGGGACTCAATCGTATAGGTGGCCTCCGCCCCCGCAAATTTTTCCTTGTCCGTCTTTCTTCCCTTCACTACCGGAATTGCCAGCTCCTGCTCACAGAAATCCGCATAAATATTCAGCATCTGAATGGTCCGCTCTTCTGCTTCCTCTGCAGTAGCATGCGCCGTATGTCCTTCCTGCCATAAAAACTCTCTGGAACGAAGGAAGGGGCGGGTTGTCTTCTCCCAGCGCACCACGGAACACCACTGATTGTACACCTTGGGAAGATCTCTGTGAGACTGGATCTCCTTGGCGTAAAAATCACAGAACAGAGTCTCGGAAGTGGGACGCACACACAGACGTTCCTGCAGCGGCTCCAGACCTCCATGCGTCACCCAGGCTACTTCCGGAGCAAAGCCCTCTACATGATCCTTCTCTTTCTGAAGAAGGCTCTCCGGAATAAACATGGGAAGGTATACATTTTCCACTCCGGTCTCTTTAAATCTCCGGTCCAGTTCATGCTGAATGTTCTCCCAGATCGCATATCCGGCCGGTTTGATCACCATACATCCCTTAACACTGGTGTAATCAATAAGATCTGCCTTTTTTACCACATCGGTATACCACTGGGCAAAATCCTCTTCCATGGATGTGATCGACTCTACTAATTTCTTTTCTTTTGCCATTTTCATTCTCCTTTTTCATTCTTTTCCCTGCGCTTTTTCCCACAGGACAGCTGTTTCGCCAATACAAAAAACGCCGCCGCCCCCGGTTCCCCAGGGGCCGACAGCGCAAAGATACACAATCGGCGGTACCACCCTTATTAGCCGTCCTGCGGACAGCTCACTCTATACCCCGCTAACGCCGGGGACCGCGTCCTGCTTCTTCACAGGCAGCTCCGAGTCCGGTTCCATGCACTCCTCACAGAAAACTCCCACCACTGTTTTCCTCTCTGCAGATCGTCCTGCATGTACTGCTCTCATCACAGCTATTTTCTCTCTAATCTGGATTCTAAGTGAATTTCACCTGTTTGTCAAGGATTGATTGCAGGTTTTCCCCACGGGATCACAGCGCTATCTCCACCTTCCGGCCGCTGCGCTCATACCTTCGGAAGCGCACGCCGGCCGCATTCAGCATCATCTTGGAGGCAGTGATCCCCGGTGTTCCGTCATACTTGTCACAGTCATAGATAATCTCCCGGATCCCCGCCTGAATAATGGCTTTCGCACATTCATTACAGGGGAACAGAGAAACATAGAGCTTGGCTCCCTCCAGGCTTCCCCCCCGGTAATTCAGGATCGCATTCAGCTCGCTGTGCGTAACAAAGAGATATTTCTTCTGCAGTTCATCTTCCCCGTCCCGTGCCCAGGGAAATGTTTCATCCGAACAGCCGGCCGGAAAACCATTATATCCCATGGACAGGATTTTGTTATCACTGCTCACAATACAGGCTCCCACCTGCGTATGAGGATCCTTGGAACGCATCCCGGAAAGCTTGGCCACTCCCATAAAATATTCGTCCCAGGAAATGTAGTCCTCCCTTTTTCCTCCCATGCGCTTCCTCCTTATTTTGTCCCGAAAATCCTGTCACCTGCATCGCCCAGTCCCGGAACGATATATCCGTGTTCATTCAGTTTCTCATCCAGAGCGCCGATGTACAGATCCACATCCGGATGCGCCTCTTCCATCGCGGCCACACCTTCCGGGGCTGCCAGAATACACATAAAATGAATATTTTTCACGCCTTTTTCTTTCAGAAGGGTGATTGCAGCCACCGCGCTTCCCCCTGTAGCCAGCATGGGGTCTACCACATACACTTCCCGCTCGGAAGAATCTGCCGGAAGCTTGCAGTAATACTCTACGGGCTTTAAGGTCTCCGGATCCCGGTACAGACCGATATGCCCCACTTTTGCAGCCGGGATCATAGCCAGCATCCCTTCTACCATTCCCAGTCCCGCTCTTAAAATCGGCACAACCGCCAGCTTTTTGCCCGCCAGCTCCTTCACAGTCGTCTCGCAGATCGGCGTACGGATCGTTTTGTCCGCCAGTTTCAGTTCTCTGGTCGCCTCATAGCACATCAGCATGGCCACCTCGCTGATCATTTCCCGGAATTCTTTGGAACTTGTCTCTTCTTTTCTCAAAATCCCGATCTTATGCTGGATCAGAGGGTGATCCATCACCTTTACCTTCGCCATCACGCTTCCTCCTTGGTCTCTTTTATTTTCTTTATCAGTTTGTCCACCAGCGTCCCGATCCATTCACAGCAGGCGCCGTACTCTGTGAGCGGCTTACCATAAAGGGGCGGAATATCTCCGCTCTCCCCCACAAAGTCCGTAAAGCGGTAAACCCGGGGCACATGCTCAAAATCCTCCCAGATCTTCAGCTTCTGTTCATCCTCCATCGTAAGGATCAGCGTTCCCGGCTCAATATCCTCCTGGAGCAGCTGAGCCGCCCGGTGCTCTTTTCCGCTGTAGCCATTGCTGATCAGAACCGCCTCCGCCTTCTGATTCATCGGCTCGGGAAACAAAACCACCAGCCCCCGGGACAGCACCTCCGGCACAGCCAGTTTCAGCCGCTGGCGCATCATGATCTTCGCCATAGCCGCCCGGCCTGTGTCCGATGCGTCCACAAAAATAATTTTCTTACAGTCCTCCATAACTCCATCCCTATACTTCAATAATCTGGTGCCCCGCCGCCTTCAAAAGCCGGTTCATGATCGCCTGTCCCATCTTCGGGGTGGCAAATGATTCGGAATAGATATAATCCGTCTTCTCCTCATCAAACTCTCTGAGCACACTGTACAGATGACGCGCGATCGTCTCCTCGCTGCGGCGGCTTCCAATGCGTTTTACGAGTCCCGCCGGATAACTCCCGGCCGTCTCATCCGCCGCCAGAATCCCCACACGGAACCCCTGGGCGATCTTCTCTTCTGCCATCCGGCTGATCGCCTCTCTGACCTGCTCTTCTTCTCCTTCCACAATGGTCAGGTCCCCCTGAGGCGCATAGTGTCTGTACTTCATTCCCGGTGCCTTTGGCCTGGCATTTCCCTCCAGCGTAAGCCCCCGGTCCATGCGGACTTCACCAATCAGTTCCGAAAGAGTCTCCAGATCCAGGTAGCCGGGACGCAGAACCGTAGGAATTTCCTCCGTAAAGTCTACAATTGTGGACTCCAATCCGATCCCCACTTCTCCGCCGTCCACGATCATATCGATCTTATCCGCCAGATCTGCAATTACATGCTCGGCCTTCGTGGGACTCGGCCGTCCGGAAGTATTGGCGCTGGGCGCCGCCACATAACCGCCGGCCTGTCGGATCAGCTCCAGTGCCGCCCGGTGGCGCGGCATACGCACGGCCACACTGTCCAGCCCCCCCGTCGTCTTCAGCGGAACCAGTTCACTTTTTCTGAAGATCATCGTAAGCGGCCCCGGCCAGCATTTTTCTGCCAGGATCCGGGCTTTCTCCGGAACTTCCAGCACCAGCGGTTCCAGATCTTTCTGATCCGCAATATGCACGATCAGCGGATTATCCGAAGGACGCCCCTTTGCCTGATAGATCTTTCCGGACGCTTCCGGATCCAGCGCATTTCCTCCCAGCCCGTACACCGTCTCCGTAGGAAATGCCACCAGACCTCCCTGCTTTAAGATCTGCCCCGCCTCCCGCAGAGCCTCCATGTCCAGTTGCTCTTCTGTCATGCTTACGATTTTTGCCTTCATGATCCTCTCCCGTATCTTTTTTCCATTATCCTTTGTGAAACCATTATACTCTAAGCCTTTTTCCCTGTCAAATACTCCAGCACTCCATCCCCCACTGCCCTGGCCGCCAGTTCCTGGTATTCCTCCGAGACCAGCTTCTTCTCCTCTTCCCGGCTGCTCAGAAAACCGCACTCCACAATAACCAGAGGCGCTTCCGTATTTTTCAGCATATAGTAAGTGCCATTCCCTTTCGCCTGCCTTCTGTTCTCCGGATCCAGCTGCTCCACCAGATGTTTCTGGATCTTCTCTGCCAGCTGCTTCCCTTCCAGTGAATGGGTATAATAAAAGACCTGTGCCCCTTTTACACTTTCTTCAGGATAGCTGTTCTGATGAATACTTACCACACATTCCGGTGCCGCCTCATGGATTTTCTGACATCTCCGCTGCAGATCCTGCACTTTCTTATTAGATGCCCCCGGATCATTTAACCCCTCGTCCCCGGTCCGCGTCAGCTCTGTCCGGATCCCGTTCTTTTCCAGGTATTCTTTCAGCTTTCCCGCTATCGCCAGATTCAGATCCTTCTCCAGTGTCCCTCCGACTCCCACTTTTCCCGGATCCTCTCCCCCATGCCCTGCATCGATCATCACAAGAGGCGCCTCTCCTGCCACGCCCCCCACCACTGCCGCTTCTTCTCTTCCCAGAAAAAAGACCCCGGCCAGCAGCAGGATCCCCATTCCCAGTTCCAGTCCTCTTTTCAAAACAAAAATCCCCCCCGGACATATTCTCTACAGTATATGCCTGGAGGGTCCTCTCTATTTTTCTTTTTCTTCTGCTCTGCCCTTATTCTTCATCTTCTTCATTGAGCAGGGCCATAATATCCGCATCCAGCTCATCACTGTCCGCCTCGTCAAAGCTGTCCTCAGCCGTTTCCGATGGTTTTGCCGGTGCTTCCTCCTCTGCCTCTTCCTGCTCCTCATTCATCTCCTGCATGCTCTCCGGCATACTGCTGATGATCCGGTGCACTTCTTTGTAAGAGGACATGAATCTTTGCTGTACCTGATTGATCAGTTCCACAATATCATTCAGCTCATCCTGCACCGCAATATACTTCTTCTTTCCCTCAGCCAGCTTCTCATCCACCTCGGTCTGCACCGAAAGCACACGGCGCTCCGCCTCCGTATCCGCCTCGGCCAGGATTTCATCCCGTTTCTTTTCCGCTGCCCGGATCATATTATCAGAACGCACCTGGCTTTCATACACCAGCCGCCCGATGCTCTCATAATTATCAATATACTGCTGATACCTTTCGGAAATATCCTTCTTGTAATGTTCAATCTGCTGCTCTTTGTCATCCAGCCTGTGCAGAAGTTCCGAGATCTTCTCATCCTTTTCCTTGATCTCTTTCAGCAGGCGGCTCTTCTCCGCATAGGCCTCTTCCTTTAAGGCCTGCACCTGCATCTGCACATCATCCTTGTCATATCCCCCCATCAGCGTTGTCTTAAACATTTCTGCTTCACTCATACCTGTAACCTGCCTTTCACTGTAAATACCCGGCTATGATGTTCCATACAGAAGCCCGCTCAAACCCCAGCTTCCACTCGGCTACGCCGGCCAGTTCATATTCCCGGATCAGTTTCATCTTCTCCTCAATAGAACGTTCATCTTCCACCCAGATCTGATACAGTCCGTCATCGCCGTCCATCTCTGCAACTGTCTGTCCCAGTTCTTCGTCCCAGTAGGCAACCATTCCATTTGCCTCCTGTTCGGCAATGTATGCCTGAGACTGATCCATATTCATAACCTCGCTGTAAAGTTCGGCGCTGCCATGAGGCTTTTTCCAGAGTCTGGTATAAAACGGTATTCCATTGATTACTTTTTCCTTCGGCACCTCTTTTAAAGTGGCCTCTATTCCATCCCGCACAAAGGGAAGCGACGCCACAGACCCGGCCTCGGATCCTCCTCCGTAATGCTCGTCATATCCCATGATGATCACATAATCCGCCACAATTCCCTGCTCTTTTCTGTCATAATACAGGTTGTAGGGCTGGGGAACCGGATTATCCACCGAAAGCACCAGTCCGGCCCGGCGGCAGGCAATGGAAAGCTCCCGGATAAACTGGATATAATGGGGCGCTTCCTCCTCCTTAATACTCTCAAAATCCACATTGATCCCATCAAACCCGCAGGCGGCTGCGCTGTCCATCAGCTGCTGGATCATATAAGCTCTTTTCGGCGTGCTGGAAAGTACTTCAAGGGTAGACACTTCCTTATTAAAATTATCAATAAGAGCCCAGACTTCCAGTCCCTTGCCGTGCGCTTTCTCCACATAGGAAGCATCTGCCAGGGACGATAAGGTTCCATCCTCACTCTGAATCGAAAACCAGGTGGGGGAAATCGTATTTACCCCTGTCATCTCCGCCGTCACCTCATCCAGCATCTCATTGGCTCCCGCAGAAGTCACCTGATGCCATGCCAGATTGATCGGATAATCCTTCCGTATACTCGTATATTCCGGAACTACATTTACCGGTTCCTCCTGAATTTTCTCCGGAGCGGAAACGGTTTTAGACGGAACATATCCACGGTAACCGTCCTCTGTAAACACCTCATACCAGTCATCCAGATCTTCCCGGAAATACATCCTGGTTCCCTCCGGAACCTCTGTGAGCACAGGACTTTTGATCCCGCCCTTTAACCGCACTTTTGTGTCCTCCAGGGCAGTCACTCCCTGAAGGTTCTCCCAGTCTGTCCGGATCACGGTCCGGCTGGGATCCTCATATATGTTCCAGGCCATATTTGTATACTGGCCAATAAAGTCAAGCGCCAGGTAATCCTTCTCCCCGATCTTCCTGAGCAGAACCTCATCTGCCTGCTTCTCTACGCCGCCCTGTTCATAAACGGTGCTTTCCGGGGCAAAGGTGATCGCTTCCTCCGGAAGCGTAATGATCATCTTCTGTTCTCTGTCATCCCAGTAAAATCTTCCATTAATATACGTTCCCACCGTGGTACAGTCAATATAGACCCGGCCGTCCACCAGAAGCCCCTTTTCTTCCAGAAGCTGGCCATCCACAACCAGAGCGGTCTGCTCCTCCCCGGTAAGCCCGTAATATTCTGTTCCATCCATCTCTGTGTTCGTCGGTGTGTAGCGTTTTACAAACATAGTTACCCCGCCGGCCAGAACCACCAGCAGAATCAGCAGCAAAACCACCACTACCGGTGATGCACTTTTTTTCATCTTTATTTACCTCCCATATGTCACATTATAGCAACATATTTTCAGCCCGTCACTATTTTTATAAAAATTTAAAACTTTTGACAGAAAGCCCGGCCGCCCGCTGTGTACCTCCAAAACCTGTGATACGGCAGCCGGACCTGCTGTCCTTTTTCTTACGTTCCTATTTTATCAAAAGAAACGCGCACCACCTCCCCCCTGTCGTTCTGTACATAATCCCGCATATACACCCCCGCCTCTGCCACATGACAGGCCTTTACAATCTCTTTAGGAGTGCTGGGACGGCCCTCCAGCCACAGCGGCACGCCCTGAAGATAGTACGTCTCCAGTTCGCAGCGCAGCGCCGATGTTTCTTTCTTTTTCTTCTTGCTCATAGACCCGGGGACGCGCCCGTGATATACCTGTCCCCTCTCCTTTCCTTGTCTGCCTGAATACGCAAAAGAAGACCTAAGCCGTTACTTTCACGCTGGTTTCACACAGGAACAGCTATAGCTTCGCCTTTTCTTTCAAAAAAATTCTTTCAAGTTCATATCTGTAAATTCTGGGAAAACTGCAGGGAACCCTGCCTGGAATAGAAAAAATGAATTGATATTACTGTCGTATCAGAAGCCTCACATCCTTCCTTAGGCAGCCATATCTGTCCTGTCTTTTATTATACCTGTATTCCGCCTATTTGCAAGCTTTTTTCAGGGAAATTCTGAAAAAAACAGGAACCGCTTTACAGTATCTATTCTTCTGGTATATAATATACTGGAATTATTAGATTCAGCAGAAAGGCCGGTCTCCTTTTTGCTGGCGAAACAAAGGGAACAGGATGTGATATTATGAAAATAGAAAAAATCAATGACCATCAGATCCGTTGCACGCTGACCAGCGATGACCTGGCAAACAGAGAAATCAAATTAAGCGAACTGGCCTATGGAACCGAGAAGGCCAAAACTCTTTTTCACGATATGATGCAGCAGGCCCAGTTTGAGTTCGGCTTTGAAGCCGACAACCTTCCCCTCATGATCGAAGCGATCCCGGTGACACCGGACAGTATCGTCCTGATCATCACCAAGGTGGAAGATCCCGAGGAGCTGGACACCCGTTTTTCCAAATTTTCTCCCTCCGGAGAAGAAGATGCCCGGGAAAATGCGTCCCCCTTTACCGGTGCCGATGATATCCTGGATATTTTCCAGAAACTCGTGGACTCCAAACTGAAAGTACAGGGTTCTGCAAAAAAAGACGAAGAAAAGGAAAAGGCGGCAGAGACGCCTGCCGTAAATCTCCTCCAGCTTTTCCGTTTTTCTTCTCTGGACGGAGCGATCCGCGCAGCCCGCGGACTCACTCTCCCCTACGACGGAGAAAACTCCCTGTATAAAGATCCCCGGGACAATTCCTACTGCCTGGCACTCCATCAGTCCGGCTGCAGCCCGGAGGAATTCAACCGGATCTGCAACGTTCTCTCCGAGTACGGCCAGGGCAAGACCTGTACTGCCGCAAGAGAAGCTTATTTGAAGGAACACGGGGAACTTCTTATAAAAAACAGCGCACTGCATCTGCTGGCCCAGCTGTAAGATTTTCTCACCGATTTTGCGGAAGACAAACGCCGTACACCCCAAAAACAGAGGGGATGCAAATCCGTCCAAGATTTGCATCCCCTCTGTTTTTATCAGCCTGTTTCTTCAGGATCAGGCAGCCTCTTTTATTTCTCAGGCCTGAGCCAGATAATCGTTGATCTGTTTCTCCAGCATCTCCACATCCATACCGTGTACCACTGCGGCCTCCTCAAGAGTCTCCCCCTGAGCGGACGGGCATCCGATACAGTGCATTCCTGCGCGCATCAGGATTCCTGCAATATTGCTGTCCACTGCCAGCAGCTGTCCGATTGTCATTTTTCTGGAAATCTGCATTTTCATTTCCTCCTTTACATGGTCTATGGGCCTCATTATAATACCTTTTCTCCCCGGAATCAACTCCCCGGTTTTACTTTTCTCATTGTTTCCGATTTTATACTTGTATTTTACCGGAATTTCATTTAAAATGAAGGCAGTAACCGAACGCGGTGGAAACACCGGACGGAAATATAAAGGAGGATATAACTATGGCATATGTAATTTCTGATGAATGTGTTAGCTGCGGTACCTGCGAGAGCGAATGTCCCGTTGAGGCTATCAGCCAGGGCGATGATCATTACGTGATCGATGCTGATACCTGTGTAGACTGCGGTACCTGTGCAGGCGTATGTCCCACCGAAGCAATCTCCGAGGGCTAATTACTACACGAACTTTTTAAACAGGCTGCTGCAAAACAGTATCGGGAATCCGGTTTCTGGTTTTGCGGCAGCCTCTTCTTTTGTATTTGAAAGGAACTGTCATGTCATTATCAAGAAAAGAATTTGATGTTCTGACCAGCATCGAGGCCTCCAAAAGCCCGGACTTCACCCAGCGCGAGCTGGCTCAGGCCTCCGGCCATTCCCTGGGATCCGTCAACAAGACACTCCACCTTCTGGAGGACGCCGGACTCGTCAGCGAAAATCAGATCACAGAAAAAGGACTGGAAGCGCTGGAACCCTACCGGGTTAAGAGGGCGGTTCTTCTGGCGGCCGGTTTCGGTTCCCGCCTGGTTCCGGTCACTCTGAACACTCCCAAACCACTGGTCCGCGTCAAGGGAGTCCGTATGATTGATACGCTTCTGGACGCCGTCCTTGCCGCCGGAATCGAGGATATCGTGATCGTAAGAGGATATCTGGGAGAGCAGTTTGACCAGCTGCTGTATAAATATCCTCAGATCCGTTTCATCGAGAATCCCGCTTACAATGAAAGCAATAATATTTCCTCCGCTATGTGCGTGCGTTATCTGCTCCAGAACGCCTACGTTCTGGAAGCCGATCTGGTTCTTTACAACCCCGGCCTTATCACAAAATATCAGTACACCAGCAACTATCTGGGCGTACCGACAGAGAAAACTGACGACTGGTGCTTCGAGACGAAAAACCGGATCATCACCAAACTGAAGGTAGGCGGACTGAACTGCCACCATATGTTCGGAATCTCCTACTGGAACCAGCACGATGGCGCCCAGATGGCCGAGCACATCCGCGAAGTTTTCACGATGCCCGGCGGACGCGAGCGCTACTGGGATCAGGTCGCCCTGGAATATTTTATCAAAAATTATAAAATTGAAGTGCGGGAATGTACTTTTGACGACATCATTGAGGTGGACAGCTTTTCCGATCTGAAAAAGCTGGATCACTCCTACTGCTGCTGATTCATCCACTCCCGGCACAGTTCTTCCATTTCTCTGGGGACAGGCGCACAGATTTCCAGCGCTTCCCCGGTAAATGGCTGAACGCAGCGCACTTTCCATGCATGGAGCATAAGACGCGGGCAGGAATCTCCCTTTCCGTAGATCGGATCGCCCAGGAGCGGATGCCCCGCATGGGCCATATGTACACGAATCTGATGGGTTCTTCCCGTTTCCAGGCGGCAGGCCAGCAGCGCATATCCTTCCGCCTGATAAAGTACCTGATAATGTGTCACCGCTGTTTTGCCGTCCACTGTGACGGCCATTTTCTTTTTCTCTCCCGGACAGGGGCCTATCTTTCCTGTCAGTTTACCCGTCTTCTTCCGAAACTTCCCCCAGGCCAGCGCCAGATACCATCTCTGATAAATCTGCTCTTCTCTCTGTCTGCACAGCTTTGCCGCGCTGACGCCATGTTTTCCGAACAACAGCACCCCGGAAGTATCCTTGTCCAGCCGCCCGATGGATCTCACCCTGACTTGCTGGCCCTGATCCCGGTAATAGGCCACCAGCTGATTGGCCAGCGAATCCCGATAATGTCCGGGGGACGGATGCACCACCAGACCGGCAGGCTTGTTCACTGCCGCCAGATCCTCGTCTTCATAGAGGATACTCAGATTTCCTTCTCCCCGCTTCAGATGGACAGATCCCTCTTCCGCCTCCTCCAGAAGGATCTCCAGGATCTCTCCCTCCGTGAGCACGTGCGTAACCCGTACCTGCCTGTTCGATGCTCGGATCCCTCCTTCCTGGAATTTCAGTCTGCTGATCTGCCGCCGGCTCAGTCCGGCCTCTGTCTTCAGCACCTGCTCAACCGTCTTTCCGGCCTGCTTCGGCCCGATTTTTATCCTTAGTCTTCTTTCCATGTCTTCTCTTTTTCTGTCCCTCTTCCGTGACAGCCACCATCCTCCGGGTCTCCTGATGTCTGCGGATTGCCTCATCCAGTCTCTTATAACGCCCCTCCTGACGGCTGGTCACGATCACTTCTTTGACTACTCTGGCCAGGATCTCCTGAAACTGCTGCTGGCGGGACTCCTCCTTCACCGGCTCCTTTTCCGTCTTTGTTCTGCCTTCCGCCCTCTGTACAGGCTCCGGCTTCTTCTCCTTCTCTGCCGCCTGTTTTGCGATCCGGTCAAACTCTCTTCTCCCCTCTGCCATCCGGCTGCCGCCCGGCTGTATTTCTACTGTACCCGCCGCCTCCATCTGACGATGAATCACATCTTTGATAGCGCGCAGCTGCAGACCCTTTTTCTTAAGTTCTTTTATATCCTGAAAAATCTGAATATCTTGTCGGGTGTAGTATCGGTGTCCCATTTTATTTCTGGCTATGGGAAGTTCCAGTTCTTCCTCCCAGTACCGGAGCACATGTGCATCCACTTCTGCCATTCTGGCAGCCTCCGAGATCAGGTATCTGGCTTCACTCATATACTTACCCCTCCCTATGAACTTTTCAGCGTTACCTTAATTATACCATCCTGAAGGGCAAATGCAACGAAATCTCATCGACAGGAAATGACAGGAAAAATCCCTGCACACAAAGCGGGTGCCGCTTCCTTCTGGATCAGCACCCGCCCTTTCATTTCTTCTGTTTACTTTTTCATATTGACAAACTTGGTGTAATTGGGCAGCCATACAAGATTTACCGTTCCAATCGGACCGTTACGCTGCTTGGCCACGATAACTTCCGCCACATTTTTCTGCTCCGTATCCTTATTGTAATAATCGTCACGGTACAGAAACATCACCACGTCCGCATCCTGCTCGATAGCGCCCGATTCACGCAGATCCGAAAGCATCGGCCTGTGATCCGGCCGCTGTTCCACCGCACGGGACAGCTGGGAGAGCGCCACCACCGGCACATTCAGTTCTCTGGCCAGCGCCTTTAAGGATCTGGAAATCTCCGAAATTTCCTGCTGACGGGATTCACTTCTTCCTCCGCCGGACATCAGCTGCAGGTAGTCGATCATAATAATATCCAGCCCCTGCTCCAGCTTATACTTCCGGCACTTGCTCCGCAGTTCAGAAATAGAAATACCCGGGGTATCATCGATGATCATATTGGAATCCCCGATGATTCCGGCTCCCTCGATCAGCTTGCTCCACTCTTCATCTTTCAGATTTCCATTCCGCAATACCTGCGCATCCACCTTGGATTCCAGGGAGAAAAGACGGTTGACCAGCTGTTCCTTCGACATCTCCAGCGAAAAAATCGCCACGGTCAGATGTTTCTCAAAGGCCATGTACTGGGCAATATTCAGGACAAAGGCCGTCTTTCCCATGGAAGGACGGGCCGCCACCAGGATCAGATCAGACGGCTGAAATCCCGACATCTGGTAATCCAGATCCGTAAATCCCGTGGGAAGCCCCGTGACATTTCCCTTATTGCGGGAAGCCTTCTCAATCTTCTCAAGAGCATTCAGGACCACTTGGCGGATGGGAACAAACTCTCCGCCGCTCCGGTTCTGAAGCAGGCGGAACAGCTTCTTCTCCGCCTCCTCCATAATATCCTCAACCTTTTCTTTCCCCAGATAACAGGCATTGGCGATTTCCTCATTCAGCTGGATCATCCGCCGCAAAACTGCCTTTTCCTGCACGATGGTGGCATAATATTTTACATTGGCCGAGGTGGGCACCGCCGTGATCAGATCCCGGACAAATTCCATACTGCTCACCTCCGGGGGAACGTCTTTCTCTCTCAGACGGTTCTGCAGTGTGACCAGATCCACCGGTTTTCCCTCATTGTACAGCTCCACCATGGATTCAAAAATGACGCCGTACTGCTGCTGATAGAAATCTTCCCTGGTGAGGATCTCGGAAGCCGCCAGAATCGCCTCCCGGCCCATCAGCATGGAACCTACCACAGACTGCTCCGCCTCCAGACTGTGAGGCAGTATTCTTTTAATCAGCGCTTCTTCCATGCTCTCCTCCGGTTATGCCTCCACAACTTTCACTTTAAGCTGTCCTACCACTTTCGGATGCAGCTTGATGCCTACCATCGTAGTGCCCAGTTCCCGGATGGGATTCTCCAGCTGCATTTTTTTCTTATCGATCTCATATCCCAGCTGAGCCCTGGCTGCCTCCGCAATCTCCTTGGTGGAAACACCTGTCTCTTATACACAT
>URYM01000019.1 GCA_900552095.1 uncultured Blautia sp.
ATAAGAGACAGGATATAAGAAGAGCATTCAATTTTTATTTTAAAATTTTCAGGGAAGGATCTGTTTCTCTCTCCTTTTACAGAATGCTATCTCTTCCTCAGTTCCTCCTCCACCTGTGACCGGGCAGGCATGCCTCCCTGGGCACCAAACTTTTCTGTAGAAAGTCCCGCCGCCGTATTCGCAAAGAGGAGCGCCTCCTCCAGATCTTTCCCGGCTGCAATCTCCACGGCAAAAGCGCCGTTTAAGGTATCTCCTGCGCCGGTCGTATCTGCAACTGCTGATTTTCTGGCCGGAACCGTGAGAATACTGCCGTCTTTCCTGCCAATACTCACCCCTCTGGCTCCCTGGGTAATCAGAAGTTTCTCCGGATAACGCAAAAGCAGCTCTTCTGCCGGCACCTCCCCATAAAGGATCGCCGCCTCGTGCTCATTTGGTGTCAGATAGGTGACTTTTTCCAGAATCTCCGGTTTCACCTCATGGGCAGGCGCCGGATTTAAGATCACTTTTACTCCCCGGCTGCTGCACAATTCCACAACGTATTCCACCGTGTCAATGGGGATCTCATGCTGCAGAACCACCAGCTCGGACTGATACAGTTCCTCCGCAATGCTGTCCACATAAGCCCGGTCCACACAGCCGTTGGCACCGGCCACCACAAGGATCGTATTATCCTGCTCTCCCACTGTGATCAGCGCAATCCCGGTCGGCACCTCCGGAAGGATCTTCACATGATCCACCTTTACGCCCTCTTTTTTAAAATTCTCCAGAAGCTTTCTTCCATTCTCATCCGCCCCCACACAGCCGAACATCTCTACCTCTGCTCCCAGTCTGGCCATGGCAACCGCCTGATTTGCTCCCTTTCCGCCGGGAATATAGTGAATCGAATCCCCCCGCAGAGTCTCCCCCTTCATCGGAATCCGTTCTGCTGTCACTGTCATATCCATATTAATGCTTCCCACCACTGAAATCTTCATTCTGCTCCTCCTGTTCTTCTTCCTTCTCCCTTGTTGTTTCCCGTTTTACCAGATGTACCGGGAAAATCTGATCCTTTCCGATCTCCTTCTCTTCTACATAATGAATGATCCGCTCCACCGCTGCCTTTCCCATCTCATCTATGGGCTGTGCCACCGTCGTCAGCTCCGGCGCAAACATCGTCCCGAATGCCACACCGTCAAAACCGATCAGCTGAACCTCATCCGGAATCTGCCGGCCCGCTTTTTTCAGTACCTTGCAGATTGCCGCCGCTACCATATCATCACAGGCCATAATCCCGTCCGCCTCCGGCCAGCGCTCCAGGATCTCCTTTCCCGCCTGCACCCCCGCCTCAAAACTGTACTCACACTCCAGAGTCCGGATCTCCCTTCCATATCTGCGGCAGACCTCCTCATACCCCAGATATCTCTGGCGGGCACTGGAAAAACGCCTCGGTCCGCACACATTTATGAGCTGTCTGCAGCCGCACCGGATCAGATATTCCGCCGCCAGTTTTCCCCCCTCATAATTATCAGCCTGAATACAGGCAATGCCGCAGCTTCTGGGCAGCTGCCGGTCAAGTAAAACCACCGGAATAGCGCTGGCCTTTACATCCTGCTCCACTTCCTCATTATTCGTCATCAGGATAATCCCGTCCGCATTCATCTGTACCAGAATGCGGATGCTCTCCCGCTCCTTTTCTGCCCGGTTCTCCGAACAGCACAGCATCATCCGATAACCCTGCCGGTATGCTTCTCCCTCTATGGCCTTCGCCATCTCATTAAAAAAAGGGTTCACAATATCCGGCACGATCACCCCGATCACCCGGGAGGATCTCTTAAAAAGTGCCCTAGCCACCTCGTTTGGTTTGAAACCGGTTTCTTCAATAACTTTCTGCACTCTCCGGCGCTTCTCCTCCTCTACATGTGCCGTCCCATTCATCACTCTTGATACCGTTGCCGGGGACACCCCGGCCAGCCGGGCCACCTCCCGTATTCCCGCCATATTTTCTCACTCCCTTCGTCACTGTTTTCCTTTGAAACCCGTTTCAAGATACTTTTATTATAGCCCCTCCTGTACCACTGTCAATCAGCCTCACAAAACTTTTTTCTTTTCGTGATAATGGCTGATTTCAGGAGGGGTATTTTAGACGATATGCCTAAAGCAGACGCAGCAGTCCCTTCAAATGCAAAAGATACGGAAAAAATTCCGTATCTTTTGCACCTATCATTCCCACTTTCATAATTACATGGATTTCCTCTCCGCAATCTCCGCCATCTTTGCCTCATTCAGACGGGTATCTCCGTGAACCCTGCTGTAGGAGAGATAGCCGTTCATCCTGTCAATCTTGGTCAGATTTGTGGATCCGCAGACAGGGCATACATCCATTTCCAATTCCTGATGCCCGCAGTCATCACAGTAAGCCAGAGAAAGATTTACCCCTTCATAATACCCCAGATCCATCGCCCGGCGGATCAGCGATTTGATTGCCGTCACGTTGTAATCAATGGGATAACGCACATACTGAATCTTTCCTCCGTTGCACAGTTCCCAGAATCTGCCCTCCAGATCCTGCTTCTCAATGGGGGTGATGTCCTCCGTCACATGACAGTGGAAACTGTTGCTCACATAGGGACGGTCTGACACTTTATGCACGATCCCGTACATCTTGCGGAACTGCTCCACCTGAAGTCCGCAGAGACTCTCCGCCGGCGTTCCGTAGATTGCATAGAGAATGTTATCTTCTTTTTTGAATACATTAATCTTATCATTGATATACTGCATTACTTCCAGCGCAAACTGTCCGTCCTCCACCAGGGATTTTCCATTATAGAGTTCCTGCAGTTCATTCAGAGCAGTAATGCCAAAAGACGCCGTCATAGGACGCAGCAGCGGCCGGATCTTATCCTGCGGTTTTAAATTGCCGCCGTAGAAACCGCCTTCGCAGTAAGCCAGAGGATTGGTGGAGGCCCGCATTTCTCCCAGATAATCATAGGTTCTCTTGTGCAGGGAACGGATCATCTCCAGATAGAAATCCAGCACTTCATAGAAATCCCGGTTCTCAGCTCTTGACTTCGCCAGAATCATGGGCAGATGCAGGCTAACTGCACCGATATTGAACCTTCCCACGAAAACAGGTACATCATTCTCATCAGCCGGTTCCATTCCTCCCCGCTCATACCAGGGACTTAAGAAAGCCCGGCAGCCCATGGGGCTTATCACCTTGCCATATTTTTTGTACATGCTGGAAATATAACCCTCGCCGGTCATGGACAGCCAGTCCGGATACATGGTCTTGGCCGAACATGCCACGCCAGCCTCAAAGACATCCTCACAGGGACAGCCCTCTCCGTGCAGATTTTTATCATACAGGAAAACGATCTTCGGGAAGAGAACCGGTTTCTTATGTCCCTTCTTCCCCTGTCCCTCCTTATGAACGTGAAGCAGGGAAATCGTCACCATTTTTTCAAAAAGGCCGGTTCCCAGTCCCAGCGTCACTGTGACAAAGGGATAATCTCCTCTGGAAGAACCTACCGTATTCAACTTATACTCAATGCCCTGCCAGCCCTGGTCGCAATCCCGGCGCACTTTGTCAAGGGCATATTCCACTGCCTTTTCCTCCCGGCCCTTCCACTCCGGATCTGCATAGCGCAGGAACTCTTCATAATAATGATCATAACTCTTCTGTGCATAGGGCCCCAGGATCTTATCTACCTCCGGCACTGTAAATCCTCCGTACTGCTGCGCCGCCGTACTTAAGATAATATCTCCCATCACATCAAAGGCCGTATCCAGGGTCTTGGGTTCATTGTACCACACGTTTCCCATCTCGAAACCGCCGCGCAGCACATTTGCCACATCAAACAGACAGCAGTTCATAGTATCCAGACGGGCAGACTGATCATGAATGTAAATGTAACCGTCCTTGCAGGCCTGCAGCTCATTCCGGTTCATAAAGAACTTCCGGTAAAGTTCTTTGTTCAGCTCATTAAAGATCAGGCTGCGCTTGGTCGCCACCAGCGCACTGTCTGTATTAGCATTGCTCTTATCCCCGATATAGCGGATGGACTGGCTCTTTGTATATACCTCATCCATCATATGGATAAAATCAATTTTGTAGTTCCTGTAATCCCGATAGCTCTTCGCCACCGCCGGATTTACCTGCTCCAGCGCCCCCTCCACAATGTTGTGCATATCCTGAATGGGAATATCCTTTTTGTTCAGAGATTCCGCCTTCTCTGTGGCAAAACGACAGATAAACTGTATCTCCTCCTCAGAAAAATGGTACAGGATCCTGGCAGCGGATTTATTTACCGCCCGCACGATCTTCTCTGCGTTAAAAAGTTCTCTCGTCCCGTCTTTTTTAATAATGTATATCATAACATTCCTCTCCGCCCGTAACACAATATCTTGTTTTCTCTTTTTATTTCTTTTCCATATCTTGTACGTCCCAGTAAGTATAGCACAGCCCTCCCGGAAAAGAAAGCCTCTATTTCATTTTCGGAAGTTTCACCAAATCTTCTATTCTGTCTGCTCTCTTGTAATATTCTTCAGCCATTTCAGACTCTTATACCGCCAAAAGGAAAAGGGCAGCTTCAAGATCTCATCGCTGGCCAGAAAAACAAAAGTCAGAGGCACGGAAAACTTCCAGACAAATGCCGCCACAGCTCCGAATAAAATAGAACCGCCCCAAAGCGCCGCCCCATCCAGGATCAAACCGAATCTGGTGTCTCCTCCGGAACGGAAGACTCCCACCACGAGAACGGTGTTGATACTCTGTCCCACACAGAAATAGGACATAATGTACATCATGTATTTCAGATACTCACTGGCCTGCGGTGTCAGCGCCAGAAAATGCCGTGCAACAGGGGAGACGCCTAAAACTACCGCACCGCCGCAGAGCCCCAGGATAAAGGAAAGGCGCACGAACCGTCTGGCATATATTTTTGCCAGATCCTCCTTTCCCTCCCCGATCGTTTTCCCCAGCACCACCGCCGTGGCTCCGGCCACACCGAAAGATACTACCATGGCCAGCTGCCGCGTTACCTGAACCACGGAGTTTGCCGCCACAGCAGCGCTTCCCATATGTCCCAGGATCGCACTGATCGTGGCCATACCGCTTCCCCAGAGCAGCTCATTTACCAGAACCGGCATCACATAAAGGCCAAAATCCTTCATCAGCGCTTTCTCTCGGTAAAAAACATTTTTCAGCCGCAGACGCACCACCTGGTTGCGGCTGTTATGCCAGATTACGATCAGAAGTTCCACAAAACGGGCGATCGTCGTGGCAAGAGCCGCTCCCGCCACGCCCATCCGGGGCATTCCAAGAAGGCCGAAAATAAAGACGGCATTTAAAATCACATTTACCACCAGCGAAATACTGTAAACCACCGTGGCGATCACCACCTTCTCCACACTCCGCATGATATTCAGATATACCATTGTCACCGCCGTAAAAAGATAGGAGACAGCCACAATCCGCAGATAGGGCACACCCGCCTGAATAATCTCCTCATCGTTGGTGAAGATCCGCATCAGGGAAGCCGGCATGATCTCAGCCGCCGCGGTAAAAAGGATGCCTACCACGATGGCGATTCTAAGAGAGATCCCCAGCACCCGCTCAATCGTCTTCTTATCCTGCCGCCCCCAGTACTGAGCCGTTAGGACTGCAGCCCCTGAAGTAAGGCCAAAAAAGATAAGATTCAAAATAAAATAAACCTGGCCTCCCAGCGAAGACGCGGAAAGAGCCGTCTCTCCTACTTTTCCCAGCATAATTACATCCGCCGAGGTCACCCCCACGTTAATCAGATTCTGCAAAGCCATAGGCAGAACCAGAGCAACAACCATCTTGTAAAACCGTTTCTTTTCCTGATCCATCTGTTTCTCCTCATTTACTCAGAAAGAGGCTGCCGGAAAATACTCTCTTTTTGCGTATTTCCCAGCAGCTTCTTCCCGTTTGTTTCTATCCTGTTTCTGTGTTACAGCTCATCAGCAATATAGGTGGTATCTACCGTAAAAATCAGGCTTGCCTCCCCTTCGATCTCAAGGCGTGCTCCCTGATACAGCCTGAGATTATTCAGCTGATGTGTGCCCGCCTTTTTGGAGGTACTCTCCAATCCCATAATGTATTTGCGAAGGTAAAGGCCGTTTTCCTTATCTTCCAGCGCCAGCCTGGAAGTTCCCTCTTCCTCAGCTGTAACCACCTGGTAACATCCCTCCGGCAGATCTTCTCCTATAAGATACTGTCCCGGCTCCAGTTCCCAGGCCATTCCCTCCTGGCCGCTCTCCGGTATCCTTCCGATCTCGCTGTAAAGGGTGTTATCCAGCACTTCTACTTCTGTCTGCTCCACGTTCACAGAGGTAGTCCACTCCTCCTGGCTCTCCTCCTTCTCTCTGGCGCCAAAGAATCCTAACGGCACAAGCACCAGTACCAGCACAAGCGTTACAGCCAGAATCAGGAAGAGTCCTTTATTTTTATTCCGGTACGGTCTTCCGCCCCGAACTGCAGAAGTATAAGTTTCCGCTCTTTTCCGCGCCGCCTTCTGCCAGCTGTCTGCCAGGGTGGCAGAATTCTTCTTTTCCTTTCCCGCATCTGCAGTCTCCTGCGGTTCCGCCGTTTTCTGCCGTGTTTCCGTCCCCGTATCGGGAACGCGATTCTCATTCAGCCGATAATCCGCCGTTCTTCTGGTATAATCCATCCCGCAGTCGCTGCACCGGCCTTCCCGTATCTTTCCTCCGCAAAGCTGACATCTTGTCTCCATCCCGTTCCCTCCTTCGCGCTTTTTCTCCTGTCTATAGCATATCTGCCACCGGGTCATTTGTCAATATCGCGCCGGCCTGCGGCAAAACTTTTTCTTGCATATTTTCTGCTTTCGGTTATAATGGAAACATCGTTTTAATAAACCAAACAGGAGGGATGTATATGGAACATTTAATGATTCCGGAGGGTTATCAGTCTGCTCTGAATCTTCACGATACCCAGCAGGCCATTAAGACCGTTAAAGACTTTTTTCAGCAGAATCTGGTGCAGCGCCTGAATCTGCTCCGCGTTTCCGCTCCCCTTTTCGTCACCCCCGAGTCCGGGCTTAACGACAACTTAAACGGAGTAGAACGCCCCGTCAGTTTCGGAATCCGGGAAAAGGACGACGCTCCTGCAGAGATCGTCCACTCTCTGGCCAAATGGAAACGATACGCCCTGAAAAAATACGGTTTTTCTTTCGGTGAAGGTCTCTACACTGATATGAATGCGATCCGCCGCGATGAAGACACCGACAATATCCACTCCATCTATGTGGATCAGTGGGACTGGGAAAAGATCATCCGAAAAGAAGACCGCACCGTGGAGACTCTTCAGGAGGCGGTCCGCACCGTATATAAATGTCTGAAGAAAACAGAAAAATTTATGTCGATCCAGTATGATTACATTGAAGAGATCCTGCCGAAGGAAATCTTCTTTATCACCTCCCAGGAACTGGAAGACCGGTATCCGAATCTCACCCCGAAAGAAAGAGAATATCGGATCTGCAAAGAAAAAGGAGCCGTTTTCATCATGCAGATCGGAGATCTCCTCACTTCCGGCATTCCCCACGACGGCCGTGCTCCCGATTACGACGACTGGGCTTTAAACGGCGATATTCTGGTCTATTATCCAATTCTGGACATTGCGCTGGAACTGTCCTCCATGGGAATCCGTGTAGATGAAAACTCACTGGCGGAACAGCTGAAAAAATCCGGCTGCGAAGACCGGGCCAAACTGCCCTTCCAGAAGGCTGTGCTGGAAAAAGAACTGCCCTACACCATCGGCGGAGGCATCGGTCAGTCCCGTATCTGTATGTTCTACCTGCGCAAGGCTCATATTGGAGAAGTGCAGTGTTCTCTGTGGCCAGAATGGACAGAAGAAGAATGCAGAAAAAACGGCATTCAGCTTCTGTAATGCGAAGACCGTAAAAAGGTGTGTGAACAGACTTTTTTGTTCACACACCTTTTTTCAATTCAATATCCATCAAACGCTTCTTTACGTTCCTGCAGATGCCAGCGCAATGCCAATACAAATGAGAATGGGTATCGCCCCCATAAAGGCAAAAGCGAGGCTCAGCACCCGATAGCTTCTATTATCATATCCCAGAATATAAGACTGTCCCGGTTTGCGGGGATTGTAGAGGATTTCCACCTCCGCCCCTTTCTGCGGCATCTGCCTGGAAAAGGAAGTCCACCTGATATTCATAAGCAGGAAAATACCGGATTCTCAGACTTCCCTGCGTGGAAGCCTCATAACCGACGATCACCGCCCGGGCGCTTTTTGTACATCTCTTCTTCTGATTTCCCAAAAGAATCTCCAGCACCAGTGCCGGAATGAGAAATGCCGCCCCCAGCCCACAAAGCGTCAGTACCAAACCCAATTCCATCTTCTTTTCCTCCCGTCACATTTTCCAGAATACAAAAACAGCCAGTCCGGCTACGAAAATCCCCATCAGAGTTTTGCACAGATTTGCCAGAATACTCCCCGCTGCCTGTTCTCTCAAAATTGCAATATTTCTCTTCTTATCATAATAAAAGATCACCGGACGCCCTCCTTCCTCTTTCCGAAATTTTTCTTTCCAGAACCGCCTGCTGTGTCTGGTCAGATTCCACTTTTTGGTGGTCGGCACCCGAATTTGTTCTCCGTTTTCTTCCAGTTCCACAAAGAAGGTGTACTCTGTATAGTCTCCGCCCCCTCTCGGCATCCATCCGCCCCCGGTCTTTTTCAGCGCGATGATTCTCCCCTGTCTTAGATTTTCTGATCTTTGTACCCGAAACATCAGGACCCACGCCTTCACACTTTCCTCCAGCATGATCCAGCTTCCCAGAAGACACATCCCTATGATCAAAAATTTCATTTTTTCTCCTTCGCCGCAAAACTATCTGACTTCTTCCAGTTTTCCCATTTTTCTGGCTGCCTGGATTAGTTCTTCCATCCTGCGGTTGCAGGAACCGATCTCCACCCCGGCATTGATCACACGAGTACAGTTCTCCATCCATTCCATCGCCCGCCCAAAAGTTTCTGCACTGATTTCCCGGAAAGGTCTCTCCGTGATGACCTCTGCCGCTAGAAGACGAGCCAGACGACAATCAATATCATTCTCATAAAGGATCCCCGCCACAAAAGGAAGGTTCGCTTTCTGCAGTTTCCGATATACCGGAATGCCATTCCCACAGGAGGAAAGGACGAATATCTGCGGTTTTCCCTCCGGTCTGGGCAGCTCAATACTCCCAAAACAGGGATCAAAATGGCCATTATCAATCCCGTAAAGTTCCCGGATCACCTCCTCCCGGAAGATTTCCTCCGGTTCTCCGTAACGGAAGATATGATCCCCTTTCACGCACAGGATCTTATCTGAAATCTTCTGAGCCAGGTCGATCTCATGGAGCGACAGAATCACTGTAATGCCCTTTTCTTTCGCCATACGGCTTAAGATCGAGAGCAGTTCCAGTTTATGCCGGATATCAAGAAAAGAAGTCGGCTCATCCAACACGATAATTTCCGGTTCCTGACAGATAGCCCGAGCCAGAAGCACCCTCTGGCGCTGCCCGTCGCTGATGGCATTAAAATCTCTGTCCCCCAGTTCTTGGGCATGCACCGCCTCCATCGCTTCCTCCACCTTTTTTTCATCCTCCGCAGAAAGGATTCCCAACTTTCCCGTGTAAGGATAACGGCCGGAAGCCACAATATCGTGGCAGGTCATAAGTTCCGGCCGCATCCGCTCCGTCAGCACCACCGCCATCTGGGTGGCCAGTTCTTTATTTGAGATCTGATGCAGATTTTTCTCATTAAAGATAACCTTCCCACCGATCAGCTTCAGCTGCCTTGTAATACTCTTCAGGATCGTCGATTTTCCGGAACCATTCGGGCCGATCAGCGTAACGATCTCCCCCTTTTCGATTCCCAGAACAATGTCCCGGATCAGCGGTTTTCCATTGTATCCCACCGACAAATCCTGCATCTGAAAATAATACTCCCTCATCTTCTATCTCCTCTTCTTGCGCAGCATCATACCGATCACCACCGGAGCGCCGAAAATAGATGTTACCGTGCTGATATTCAGTTCCATGGGGCTAAATGCCATCCGGGCAATCAAGTCACACATCATACAAAAAACAGCTCCGCCCAGAAAAGTGCCCGGTATGACAATCAGCGGCCTTGACGTATTAAGTCCCGTCTTAATCAGATGGGGAACCGCGATCCCCACAAAGGAAATGGGACCGGCAAAAGCAGTCACACAGGCAGAAAGCACACTGGAGAGCAGGATAAGTGCTACCCGGAACACTTTGATATTTACACCCATGCTCTGTGCATAAGCCTCTCCCAGCTGATAAGCACCGATGGGCTTGGACATCAGAAAGGTAATCACTGCCGCAATTCCTACAATAATGGCTGCAACCTGTACATTGCTCCAGCTCATACCCGAAAAACTTCCCTGGGACCAGCCGTGCAGATTGGCAATATCCGAATCCTCTGCAAATGTAACAATAAAATCTGTCACGGCAGAACAGATATAGCCGATCATAATTCCTGTGACCAGAAGCGTTGCCATATGATGGATCCGCCGGGAAATCAGAAGAATAAATCCTGTGGCGATCAGCGATCCCACAAAGGCCGCCAGTACCAGCGTATAAGAAGAAATTTTCTTAAAGCGCTCCAGAAAACAGATCATAACCACAGCTACCACCATCTTCGCCCCGGAGGAGATTCCCAGTTCATATGGTCCTGCAATGGGATTGTCAAAAAAGGTCTGCAGAAGAAACCCGGATAAAGACAGGGCACCGCCCAGAATCGCCGCCATCAGAATACGGGGCAGACGGATCTTCCAAATAATATTGTACTCCGTCCCTTCCCCGCCTCCGTTAAAAATAATTTCCAGGATTTTCCCTACAGAAATATCCGTGCTTCCCGTATTGATATTCAAGATCGTGATCGCCAGAAATGCCAGAAAAAGCAGAAGGAAAACTGCTGTATAACGGGATCTCCGCCTGAAATTTTCTCTGTGAAAAACTCCTCCGCTCACCGCGTCTGTATGTTTTTTCTTCATAATCTTCCCCCCGGTCAGTTTACTTTCTTCAAAAAGGTCATCTGACTGTCCTCTCCTCCGGTCAGCATCCGGTTCACATCGGTAATCATATTTCCCACCACATCCGTAGCCTGATAAAAATACGTTCCGGTGCACCAGACATTTCCTTCCTTTACCGCCTTAAAATCTGCCAGCAGCTCACTTTTGGCCACCAGTTCCTCTGTGGTGGAAATGCTTCCATCTATCGTTCCATTGTAGATAAGATAATCTGCATCCACCGCCGCAGCATAAAATTCCTCCATGGTCATGGAAACGGAAGCGCTCCTGCTCTCCAGATTCTCAAGATTATCAAAAACATAGCGTCCCCCGCCAAGTTCGATCATCCGCGGAATGTAATCATCTGATTTTCTCACCACCGCCGAACCATCGGTGCTGATGTAAAAAAATGCCACCGTCTTCTCCGTGTTAGGAAAATCCTTCAAATCAGTGATCACCTGAGCCTGCGGTTCAAAAAAAGCTTCCGCTTCCTCTTCTTTCCCCATCATCACACCGTAAAGTTTGATCCATTCTGTCCTTCCCAGAGGATGCGTCTCATAACTGGAACGGTCAATAAAAACTGGAATCCCCAGCATTTCTATCATTTCCTGCACCTTCGGGCTGTGAAGGATCATCGTAGATTCAACCGCCAGATCACAGCCCTGATTTACCAGCAATTCATAATCCGGCTCATCGTATTTCCCCGCAAATAGCATCCGCCCTTCCTCCATAGCTGTCACCGCATTTTCAATATACCAGCCGGAGGCCATTGTTCCCGACATCTTCACCGCATCCAGGGCATCCAGCGAATCAAAAAGAGACATCGCCGAAGTCGCAGCCAGATAAATATGATCCAGGGGCCTGGGAAGAAGAATAATATCTTCCTCCAGTCCTTCCGGCGCTTCTTTTCCCTCCGGTATAACCAGATAGCGGGCGCTGTCATGCACGTCGATCAGGGCATATCCGCCCTCATAATAGGAAACGTCAAACCCCTCGGCATACTGCAGCTCCATAGAAGACTGGTACGTAAGCCCCGCCAGTTTCTGCCCGTCATTCTCCTCCTGAAACGCGGAAATTTCTTCACGTTCCCCTGACTCCTTCTGTCCGCAGCCTGCCAGCATTCCCGCCAGCAGGCCTACAATCATCAGCCAGATACATCCTTTTTTCTTCATTTCTGTTCTCCCTCTTCCGCCGCTGCCTCAAAAACAGCTGCTGCCTTCTCTTCACATCCAAGCATAGCGCCGTATGCCTTGATCCACTCCAACTGTGCCAGTTCCCTCTTTTCATCCGCTGACCGGTCAACGATCATGGGAATCTTCAGCAGAGTCAAATATTCTGCAGTCTCCTGTAGTTTCTGATTCCGTTTTCGGATCTCTTTCATACGTTCCCCGTCTTCTCCTGTTTCTGTTTTCTCCGGCAGCACTTCTGACGAAAGGATCACCAGATCTGTTCCTCTGCTCAGCAGCGTTTTATAATCCAGCTCTTCTCCACTTCCGACAGCTATCTTCTCTGTCTGACCCAGCTGCTTTAAGAAATCCGGCGTTTCTTCGACCTCCATATAGATTCCCTGTACCGGAAGACGCAGCACAGCCATCTCCTTGTCAAGCCCCGCCGGAATTTCCACCCCTTCGGGAACCAGCAGATATTTTACCACATTATGCCCATACATCTTTGCTTCTTCCTCCGGCTCTTCTGCCTGAAAAGCCGTATCAGACGCCAGATCGATCTCCAGAAGCGTAATCCCTTGATCATAGCGATACAGTTTAAAATATTCCGCATAAGAAAGCTCTGTTTCCTCCTGATACGTCAGTCCTTGGATCTTCGGCGCCTCCTCATCCAGCATCTCTCCGTCTCCAGCTCCCACGGCAGCGCTTTTTTCTCCGTCAGCCGCTGCCAGATAAATAAAAATACTGTATTCAATCTCATGGGCGGCAGACATCTTCGTAGTCATCGCAAAAATCCTGTTATTCTTATTTAATTCTACCGGGATTTCAAACGTGGACGTACTTTCGGTGTTTGTCCCGTAATAAGTCTGTCCATTTTCTTTTACATAGCTGTAAGAGCCGCTGCTAAAAACGATGGTCGCATAGGCCTGACCATTCCGGATCATAATTTTATCGCAGAAAATACTCACCCTCCCGGTTCCTCCTGACCAGGAAAACTTATCCGGTGTATAAACACCATCCCCCAACTCCTGGGCGGGTTCTTCGCCTTCCCGCACTCTTATTCCCATATAAAGCAGTGCCGCCGTTACCAGCCCCACAATCAACGATACAAACACAACCCTGACCTTTTTTGAATTTCTTTTCACATCCTTCTCCTGTTCCGCGGCATCTGCGCCGCCTGTTGACGGACTTCCGTGGGAAACAGCCCATTTTTCCTGGTATCCGTTGCAAATAAATAAAAATACGCCTGCTCCAAAAGAGCAGACGCTGCATGCAAAACAGACTGAATCTAAATTCATCGCAAATAATATGAACCCTGTGCTTTCTCCGGAAGCTATTCACCACTCTCAGCAGGTTTCCTGACTTACAGATCTTCGCCTGACCGCCCCTTCTCACGCCAACGGCATAATGGTTTTTTGCAGCTTAGCTCCCTGATTACAGTGACCGGATCGTTTGAGATTTTCACTCAATTCCCTTTTATCCGAACAGGATTTCCTGCCCGGCACTGAAAGCCCCTTATTTTTTCTTCATTGTAACAAATCCTCTGACAGATTGCAAGGATATCCCCTTCCTATCCTCTATAAAAACAGCTCCCCGTCAAAAACAGTCACTGCCGGCCCCGTCATATAAACCAGGTTTTCTTCCCGATCCCAGTAAATGTCCAGATCTCCTCCCAGGAGTTTCACCGTCACTCTGTCTTCGGTATAGCCATTTAAAATGCAGGCCACCGCTACCGCACAGGCCCCGGTTCCGCAGGCCAGTGTTTCGCCGGAACCGCGTTCCCACACCCTCATCTCTGCTGTATGCCGGTCGATCACCCGGACAAATTCTGTGTTGACCCGATCCGGAAAAGCCGCGTGATGTTCAAATCCCGGACCAATCTTCTCCAGATCCAGCCCTCTTACATCCTCCACAAAGGTCACCGCATGGGGATTCCCCATGGAAACACCTGTAATCTTCCAGATCTTTCCCTCCACCTCAAGCGGCATCTGCAGCACTCTTTTCTCCTCCGCCGCAATCGGGATCTTATCCGGATCCAATACAGGAGATCCCATATTCACCTTTACCCTTGCCACTTTTCCATTTTCCACTGTAAGATGAAGCGTTTTTATCCCGCTCCTGGTCGCAACAGTAAGTACTTCTTTTTTTACCAGTCCATAATCATAAACATACTTTGCCACACACCGGATGCCGTTTCCGCACATGGCTCCCTGTGAACCGTCCGCATTATACATCTCCATCTCACAGTCTGCCAGCGGCGTAGGCTTAATCAGGATGAGTCCGTCCGCTCCCACGCCAAAGTTCCGGTTACTGACAAATTTTGCCAGTTCGGAAGGATTTTCTACCTTTTCCTGAAAGCAGTTGACGTATACATAGTCATTTCCCAGCCCCTGCATTTTTGTAAATTTCATAACCTTCTCCTCCTCGTTTTTCTGGGTTCATCATAACAACCGCAACTTTATTTGTCAATTCCCGCCTTTTATTGACAAACCTGTTTTTTCTCTATAGAATAAACTTTGTTCACATACAATCTATTTCAATCATTCATGAGGGAGGAACACACATGTTTGAAAAGCTCTTTAAGCTCAAAGAGAATCACACTACGGCAAAAACAGAGATCATGGCCGGGATCACAACCTTTATGACCATGGCTTACATCCTTGCCGTAAACCCCAGCACCATGACAGCCTTCAATGATGTTCTCGGTCTGGAGGGCGCAGCCCGGATGAATCCCAGCGGCGTCTTCATGGCTACCGCTCTGGCTGCTGTTGTTGGTACACTGATCATGGCTTTCGCCGCCAACTATCCTTTCGCTCTGGCACCTGGAATGGGATTAAATGCCTATTTCTGCTGGACCGTTGTTGTAGGCATGGGCTACAGCTGGCAGACTGCCCTGACCGCTGTATTTGTGGAAGGTCTGATCTTTATCCTGCTGTCACTGACCAATGTGCGGGAAGCTATATTTAATGCCATTCCCCAGACCCTGAAACTGGCGGTAAGCTGCGGTATCGGCCTTTTCATCGCTTTCATCGGTCTTCAGAATGCAAAGATTGTGGCAAATAATGATGCAACCTTAGTATCTTTCTACGATTTCAGCAAAGATACCTTCTCCACAGAAGGAATCGGCGTACTTCTGGCTATCATCGGTACTCTGATCACCGCCTTTCTGGTGATCCGTCAGGTGAAAGGCGGAATCCTTCTCGGAATCCTGATCACCTGGGTACTTGGCATCATCTGTCAGCTCACCGGACTTTATCAGGGTGCTTCCCTGCTTCCGGATTTTTCTCAGGGACTGCAGATCGGCTCCATCGCTGACGTTGCCTTTAAACTGGATTTTTCCAATATTTTCTCCCTGGATTTCCTGGTAGTTGTCTTTGCCTTCTTATTTGTGGATATGTTCGACACGCTGGGAACTCTGATCGGCGTGGCATCCAAAGCAGATATGCTGGATGAAAAAGGACGTCTGCCCCGGATCCGCGGTGCCCTTTTTGCCGATGCCATCGCTACAGTATTTGGCGCTCTGATGGGAACCTCCACCACAACTACCTTCGTGGAAAGCGCCACCGGTGTGACAGAAGGCGGAAGAACGGGACTTACTTCCTTTACGGTTGCTGTCCTGTTTGGACTCTCCATCTTCCTCTCCCCGGTTTTCCTGGCAATTCCTTCCTTCGCCACAGCTCCGGCTCTGATCATCGTAGGATTCTACATGATGGGCTCTGTGATGAAGATCAACTTTGACGACTTTGCAGAGGCGATTCCCGCCTACATCTGCATCCTGGCAATGCCTTTCTTCTATAGTATTTCCGAAGGTATCGCCATGGGCGTAATCACCTATGTGATCCTCAACGTATGTACTGGAAAGGCAAAAGAGAAAAAGATCAGCCTGCTGATGTATGTTCTGGCTATTCTCTTTGTACTGAAATACATCTTCCTGTAAAAAACAGGGCGCACCGCGCCTGAGGAAATCCTTTCTAATAAAAAAGGGGCTGTCGGGAAATAGATAGTTCCAAACAGGGGCCTGTCTCTTATACACATCTGACGCTGCCGAC
>URYM01000020.1 GCA_900552095.1 uncultured Blautia sp.
GAAAATTCTACCTTTCCCCTGGTCTCTTTCAGCACCACCGCCTCCGGATCTTCCGGCAAAACAGGCTCTTCATCCAGAAAATCAAAGATCCTCCCCGCAGAAGCCAGCGCATTCTGCAGTTCTGTCACCACCCCCGAAATCTCATTAAACGGTTTCGTATACTGGTTGGCATAACTCAGGAAACTGGTCAGCTGTCCCACCGTGATGCCTCCCGAAATCGCAGTAAAAGCTCCCAGAATCCCCACGCCTGTATACACCAGATTATTAACAAAGCGGGTCGCCGGATTTGTGATAGATGAGAAAAAAAGCGCCCGGATCCCACACACTCTCAGCTCTTCATTGATCCTGTCAAACCGTTTCTCGGCCCTCCCCTCGTAAGAGAACGCCTTTACCAGTTTCTGATTTCCCACCAGTTCTTCCACCAGGGAAGTCATCTCAGCCCGGGTCTCAGACTGCTGTTTAAACATGGCATAAGTTCTCCGGGCTACAAAACCCGCCACAAAAAAGGACAGCGGCGTGATCAGCACAACCAGAAGCGTGATTCCAGGACTGATCAGAACCATAAAGATCAAGGTTCCCAAAATGGTCAGAACTCCTGTGAACAGCTGGGTAAATCCCATCAGAAGACCGTCTGAAAACTGATCTGCATCCGTGGAGATCCTGCTTAAAATATCCCCTGCCGGATGGCTGTCCAGATAGCTCAACGGCAGTTGTTCCAGATGGGAAAAGGCTGCATTTCTCACATCCTGCACTACCTGATAGGTAATCCGGTTCGTGAAAAGACTCATCCCCCATTGGGCAAGCGCCGCTGCTCCCACAACCGCCCCCAGCACGATCAGAAGCCTGAACAGTTCCGGAAAATCCACCCGTCCCGGACCTGCGATCAGATCTACTCCCTTTCCAATCAATACCGGAGTATACAAAGTAAAAACCACCGTCACAAAAGCCAGAAGGAACACCATGCATACCGCTCCCCGATACGGTCTGATCAGGGAAATCACTCTTCTTACTGTTTTCTTTTCTCTCACAGCTGCTCCGCCTCCTTTCCGGAAAACTGAGACAGGCAGATTTCCCGGTAAACCGGGCAGTTCTTCACCAGCTGCTCATGTGTTCCCCATCCGGCCATCCGGCCGTCATCGAGAACCAGAATCCGATCTGCCCTTCGCACAGCAGCTGCCCTCTGGGAAACAAGAAATACTGTCATCCCCCGGGTTTCCTCTTTCAACGCCCTCCGAAGCGCCGCATCTGTGGCAAAATCAAGAGCCGAGGCGCTGTCATCCAGGATCAGGATCTCCGGACGGGAAACCAGCGCCCGGGCAATAGTCAGTCTCTGACGCTGGCCGCCGGAAAAATTCCGGCCACCGGCTGTCACCTGTCCATCCAGTCCGCCTTTCTTCCCTTCCACAACTTCCCTCGCCTGAGCCGTAACAAGCGCCTGCCAGATTTCTTCTTCCGAAGCGTCCTCCTTCTGCCACCGCATATTTTCCCGGATCGTTCCCGCAAAGAGAACCGCCTTCTGCGGTACAATCCCTATCTTCTTCCTCAGGCTGTCAAATGCATACTCCTGTACCGGTCTTCCCTCTACCAGCACCTGTCCGGAATTTCCGTCGTAAAACCGGGGGATCAGGCTGACCAGCGTAGATTTTCCCGAACCGGTTCCTCCAATGATTCCTATTGTCTCCCCCCGTTTTACTGCAAAAGAAATATTTTCAAGCGCCGGTTCTCTGGCTCCCTGGTAGGTAAAGGATACCGCTTCAAACCTCACCATTTCCTCGGAATCGGCAGAGACAGAAAATGTATCTGTTCCTTCCTGCATTCCCGGCTGACAGGCAAAAACTTCATTGATCCGCAAGGCACTGGCTGCCGCCCTGGTCACTGTAATGATCAGATTTGCCAGCGCCACCAGTGCCAGCAGAATCTGACTCATATAATTGATCAGCGCTGTCAGTTCGCCCTGGGTAATCTCTCCCCGGTCTACAGAACCGCCTCCCTGCCAGAGGATCGCAATCACAGCCAGATTTACCAACACGTAAGTAAGCGGATTCATCAGCGCTGAGATCCTTCCGGAAAAAAGCTGTACCTTTTTCAGCCCTTCATTCACCTGCCTGAATTCCTCCGTCTCCGCCTCCTGCCGGGAAAAAGCGCGCACAACTCTGGCACCTCCGTAGTTTTCTCGGGTGAGACGCACCACCTGATCCATCCTGCTCTGCACTTTTTTGTACAGAGGAATCGTAACTTTTACGATAATAAAGATCGTTGCGCCGATGAGCGGAACTGCAATGAAAAAGATCACTGTCAGTTTCACACTGATCGTCAAAGCCATGATCACCGCTCCCACCACAATAAAAGGAGAGCGCAGAAACAGACGAAGCACCAGATTCACCCCTGCCTGGGCCTGATTAATATCGCTGGTCATACGGGTCACAAGAGAAGGAGTTCCCAGGCGATCCAGTTCCTGATAGGAAAGTCGGTTAATATGGGAAAACAGTGCCCTGCGCAGCGCAGTTCCAAATCCCATAGAAGATCTGGCTGCAAAATACTGCGCTGTCAGGGAACAGGAAAGCCCCAGCACCCCCAGGAAAATCATCAGCCCGCACATCCGCCAGATATAGGCCTGATCCTGCTGCCAGATTCCCACATCGATGATCTTTGCCATCACAAGGGGAACCAGAAGTTCAAAGCTTGCCTCCAGCATCTTAAAGAGCGGTGCGATCACCGCCTCTTTCCAGTACCCTTCCAGGTAAACTAAAAGTTTTTTCATAATAATCGCCCCAACAAAACTGTCTGATTATACCCGGCCATAAATTCTGGTCATCCGATAGATCCGACCCGCCAGCTGGTCGCTGATCTGCCCCGGAACCATTCTCCACTTCCAGTTCATCCCAAATGTGGAGGGCTGATTCAGCCTAGCCTCCTCTCCGAGGCAGAGATAATCCTGCATGGGGATTACGCACAGATCTGCCACGCTCTCCATAGCCAGCCGGATCAGCGCCCAGACGTGATCTTCCTCACTTCCGCCCCGGTAATTCATATACTCATCCACAAAGCTGCGTTCTTCCCAGCTCAGTGTCTGAAACCAGTGCCGGGTGGTGTCGTTGTCATGCGTTCCCGTATAAACCACACTGTTCGTAGTGTACCGGTGGGGCAGATATGCACTGCTGGCGCTGGGATCGAAGGCAAAATGGAGAACCTTCATTCCCGGATAGCCGGTCTCCCGGACCATCTGCAGAACACTCTCTGTCAGAAATCCCAGATCCTCCGCGATAATGTCCTTCCATCCCAGTTTGTTCCGCAGTGTGTGGAACAGTTCGATCCCCGGACCTTTTTCCCAGTGACCGAACTCAGCTGTAGCATGCCCGTAGGGAATCGCATAATATTCATCAAAGCCACGGAAATGGTCAATCCGTACCGTATCATACAGTTTAAAACAGTGTGCTACCCGCTGTACCCACCAGGAATATTCTGTTTCCCGGTGATATTCCCAGCTATAAACCGGATTTCCCCAGAGCTGCCCGGTCGGTGAAAAGCCATCGGGAGGACAGCCTGCAACCGCAACCGGCTGATTATCCTCATTAAACTGGAATAATTTCGGATTTGCCCAGGCATCTGCGCTGTCAAATGCCACATAAATAGGAATATCCCCGATAATCTGCACTTCTCTTTCATTCGCATACGCCTTCAGTTTCATCCACTGCTTCAGGAAATAGTACTGAAGAAATCTCTGAAACTGGATCGGATCCGCCAGGCGCTCTCCGGCTTCCTGCAGTGCTCCCGGCTGACGGTCTCTCAGCTCCCTGGGCCAGGTTGTCCAAAGCGCCCCGTTCTGGCTCTCTTTGATCGCCATGAAAAGACAGTAATCTTCCAGCCAGTATCCCTCATTTCTCACAAACTCTCCAAACGTCTCATCCGGCGCCCACCGGTCAAAAGCCTTTCTCAGAAGGGGATATCGGTAATTATAAATCCTCTCATAATCCACATAGGCAGGATGGCCTGACCACTGAGGCGCTTCGCACTCCTCCCGGGTCAGCAGCCCGTCCTCCACAAGCCCGTCCAGGTCAATAAAATAAGGATTTCCCGCAAAAGTAGAAAAGGCCTGATAGGGGGAATCTCCGTAGCCCGTAGGGCCCAGCGGAAGAATCTGCCAGCTTCTCTGGCCTGCCTTCTGCAGAAAATCCACAAACTCATACGCCTCCCGGGAAAAACATCCAATTCCATACCGGGACGGCAGGGATGAAATCGGTAATAATACGCCGCTTCGTCTCATTGTTCTCTCTCCATTTCTCAAGTAATTCATTCTGCAATATGTTTATTTTACCTCTTAAGAGGGCACCTTGACAAGCCCCGCTGTCCAAATCTGCCAAAGAAAAAACAGACAGACCAGGATTCCATTCCGCCATGCGGACAGAAATCTGGTCTGTCTGTTTTTTTATTCTTCCGGTCTGCCGGCCGGAAAATCAAGAATAATCTCCGTCCCCTCATCGCTGGCGCTGTTGAGTGTAAGTTCTGCATGATGAAGCGCCGCACCGTGTTTTACAATGGAAAGTCCAAGCCCTGTTCCGCCCGTCTTTCTGGAATGGCTCTTATCTACCCGATAAAAGCGCTCAAACACTCTTCCCTGATGTTCCGGCGCGATACCGATCCCCGTATCTTTCACTGACCAGCGGACTGCCTTCCCTCTGTTCTCCAGGACAATCTTTACCGTCCCGCCTTCCCGGTTATATTTTACTGCATTTTCACAGAGATTAAAAAACATTTCGTAGAGAACCTGACGCACTCCGTAAAGCATACAGTCTTCCCCCTGAAATTCCACAGCCACCTGATGTTTTTCCGCCAGATTCTGAAGATGGGCACACACTTCCAGAGAGAGTTCTTTTAAGGAGACCATATCCCAGCTCAGCCCCTCTGAAGCCTCATCCAGCTGAGAGAGTTTCATAATATCGGCCACCAGCACCGACAGCCGGGTTGCTTCCTGGTGAATCCGCCCTGCAAAATCAGGTATATCAGAAGCCTGGACCAGGCCATTTTCAATCAGCTCTGCATAGCCGGAAATCGACATAAGCGGTGTCTTCAGCTCATGAGAAACATTGGCGGAAAACTCTCTCCTCAGCTCCTCTGCCTCCCACTTATCCGTGATATCCAGGATCAGCACCACAGTTCCCTGCACTCTCCCGCTGATTTTCACCGGATTGGCCAAAATCTGATAACTCCGATCACCGTGAACCAGTACCTTCTCACACCCGTGGCCTTCCAGGGCATCTTCAATTGCCTCCTGCAGTTCCGGCATCCGCGCCACCACGTCCACCGGCTTATTGATACATTCCCTGCTGTCTTTCCCCAGAAAGCGTTCCGCCGCCTGGTTCATGGAGAGGATGCTCTCACGACTGGTCATGAGGAGTCCCTCTTCCATATACTCCGTAATAGCCAGATAATTGGCCTGATTCGTCTTTAACTCCTTCACCTGCCGGGCAATCTGCTCATTCTGTCTCTGGATCCGGCTCATCAGCGGCTTTAGTTCCGGATAAACGGCCCCTCTTAAGGGATGTTCCAGATCCAGACTGTTTAAAGGCTGCATCATCTTTTCCGTCTGACGGTAAATAAGGAAGATACCGGCCAGAATAATCCCGATAGCCAGAAGTCCTACCACGGTAAAGCCGGTCATCACCATCGAAAGCATACCGTCCGTGGTGACCGCCACCCGCAGCACTCTTCCATCCTCCAGACGGAGGGCATGATAATAAGTCTGCTCAGATAAAGTCATGGAATACCGGGTTGCCTCTCCCGATCCGTTTTCCAGGGCTTCCCGGATCTCGGGACGATCCTCATGATCCCCCAGGCTCCGGGGATCTTTCACGGAATCATAGAGTACATTTCCCGTCTCATCCACCAGCGTAATGCGGGTATTGCTCAGCCCCGCTGTTTCCTGCTCCAATACTTCGATCCCATTCTTTTCCGTCAGGATCCTGAGATAATAAGCCTCCCGGCGAACCTCCCCTCTGGTTACAGAGGTAAGTCTCTCATACATGACCAGACTGACTGAAATAAAAGTAGCCAACACTGCCACGCTGATCATAATGCTGGTATATTTCAGGATCTTCTCCTTCATGACTTTCCTCCGATGCGGTAGCCGACCCCGCGGACGGTCTGGATATAGCTTCCCGCCTCTCCCAGTTTCTGACGCAGAGAACGGACGTGCACATCTACAGTCCTCGTCTCCCCGTCAAAATCATACTCCCATACCCGGGATAGGATCTGATCCCTGCTCAGTACGATCCCCACATGCTCCAGCAGATAATGCAGAAGTTCAAACTCTTTCAGGGTGAGCTGAACTTCCTCTCCGTTTACCAGAACCTGATGGCTCTCCAGCAGAAGCTGCAGTTCCCCGAAGGAAAAACTCTTTCCCTCCTCCTTCTTCTTCCCGCAGCGCCGCATGACCGCCTTTACTCTGGCCAGAAATTCCATCATGCCAAAAGGCTTTGCTATATAATCATCAGCGCCTGCCTCCAGCCCCTGTACCTTGTCATACTCTGTTCCCTTTGCCGTGATCAGAATGACCGGTATATCCTGGGTGGCCGGCTGCTGACGGATCCTGCGCAGAAGTGAGAGACCATCCTCTCCCGGAAGCATGATATCAAGAAGGATCAATTCCGGCTTCTGCTCTTCCAGGGCCTTTTTAAACTCTGCCCCTTCTGCAAAGCCTCTCACCTGATACCCGCTGCTCTGCAGGCTGTACAGCAAAAGTTCCCTTATGTTCTGCTCATCTTCCACACAGTAAATCATCTTGTCTTCTCCTTCTCTGTATCAGGGCAGAGAATATTTGTGCTGATACAGATCTGTCATCTTTTCAAATTCTTCATCTCTGCTCTTTCTAAGGCTCTTTAAATAACCGTGAGAATCCATAGCCTGTTCCTTTGCCTCCAGGAAATAAACAGCAATATTGGAACAGTGGTCTGCCACACGCTCATAATCATTTGTCACATCAGACAGAACAAAGCCCAGCTCTGCCGTACATTTTCCTTTGCGCAGCCGGCGGATGTGGCGCTCCTTCAGCTCTGCATTCAGCTGATCGATCACCTCTTCCAGAGGCTCCACCCGCTTCGCCAGATCCAAATCACCGCTCTCAAAAACTTTTGTGGAGATTGACACAATATCTTTTACCGCGTCTGCAAAGATCTGCAGTTCTTCTTTTGCCTTATCCGAAAATTCCATCCCTTTTTCTTTCATGCTCTTCGCTGCAATCTGAATATTGACCGCATGATCCGAGATACGCTCCCAGTCACTTAACGCATGCAGAAGGATAGATACCGTATAACTGTCACTGGAAGACATGCTGTGGTTGCCCAGACGAACCAGGTAGGTGCTCAGGGCATCCTCGTACTTGTCCACCTTCTCTTCCAGGTGGCGCACTTCCTTGGCTGTCTCCTCATCATAATGGCTGAGCAGCCCCATAGACATCTCCAGCGCCTCGCTGGATAAATGAGCCATCTCCACTGCCGCCTGACGGCTCTGAGCCACAGCCAGTCCCGGCTGATCCAGGAAACGGGCATCCAGAAGATCCAGCGCTCCCCTGTTTTTCTCCTGCTTCTCCTCGTGATCCCGCACGGTGAGACAGGCCAGTTTCACCAGAAGCTTGTTAAAGGGCAGAAGCAGACAGGTTGCAAAGACGTTGAATGTGGTGTGGATCACCGCAATTCCCGCCGCATTGGCCGCATCATTTAAGAATTCAAAATGTACAAAGGTATTGATACTGTAGAACAGAATCATGAAGACTATCGTACCAATCACATTGAAATACAGATGGATACATGCAGCCCGCTTTGCATTTTTCTTTGCGCCAATCGCAGAGATAAGCGCGGTCACACAGGTTCCGATATTCTGTCCCATAATGATGGGCAGGGCGATGGAATACTTCACCGCTCCGGTAACACACAGTGCCTGCAGGATACCAACCGATGCGGAAGAAGACTGAATAAGCGCCGTCACTCCGGTTCCCACCAGCATACCCAGGATCGGATTGGAGAACAGGGTCAGAAGACTGGTAAACTCAGGCACATCTGCCAGTGGTTTCACTGCCCCGCTCATCATATCCATACCGAACATAAGCACGGCGAAACCGATCAGAATCGTTCCGATATCATTGCGGCGCTCCTTTTTGCTGAACAGAATAAAGGCCACACCGATGATTGCCAGGATCGGGGAAAATGAAGTCGGTTTTACCAGCTGGAGAATAAAACTCTCTCCCTCGATACCGGAAAGGCTTAAAATCCAGGATGTGATCGTTGTACCGATATTGGCACCCATGATGATACCCACTGCCTGAGACAGCTTCATAATCCCGGAGTTTACAAAACCGACCACCATAACTGTAGTCGCGGAAGAAGACTGGATCACAGCCGTCACAGCCGCTCCCAGCGCCACCGCTTTAAAAAGATTCGAGGTCAGTCTCTCCAGAATCTGCTCCAGCCTTCCGCCGGATGCTTTTGCCAGACCTTCGCCCATTACATGCATTCCATACAGGAACAGAGCCAGGCCTCCTACCAATGATAATACGTCAAATAAATCCATAGTTTCCTCCTGATTTACGATTTTACACAAATTTATCCTATCTTAGCTATGTTAAATCCGTTGCCGGCTTTTTGTTAAATCTATGTAAAGTGGTGCTTTTTTTCCTGCAGCTGAATATACCGGAGCAGATCTTCGTATACTGTCTTTTTGCCCCGTTCATTCAAAATCTCATGGCGCATGCCGGAATAGAGCTTTGCCCTCACATTCCGGTACCCCGCCCTTCTCATCCGCTTCACTGCCCTGGCATATCTTGCCGGACCGCCGATGCAGGGATCCTCCGCTCCTCCCAGAAACAAAACGGGAAGATCCGGATTACTGCAGAGCCATCCCTTTTTACTGTAGACCGATTTCATAAGTTCAAAAAGCCCCAGGTAAGCATCGACTGTGAAAATGAACCCGCAGAGCGGAGATTCCCGATACGCTTCCTGCACCCGGGGATCCGAACAGATCCAGGCACTTTTTCCCTCTCCCGGAAATTTCCGGTCAAAAGAACCAAAAGCCATCTTTTCCAGAAGCCTGCCTCTGGAACGCTCTCCCCGGAATCGCTTCTGCAGCTTTGCCAGACAGATTCCCAGATCCACTGCCGGATTCTTACTGGGGGATCCCACCACAACCAGCATATTTACATCGCCGTCATAGCATTTCACATAGCTGCGTACAACCAGTGAACCCATGCTGTGTCCGAGAAGGATCACCGGTTTTCCCGGCCACCTGGCTCTGATACAGCGGGTCAGCTGATGTGCGTCTTCCACAAGCGCCTCCGCACCGCCGCTATAAAAATATCCCAGATCCTCCTCCCTGCATACGCTGGCTCCATGCCCCCGATGATCGTGAATCAGGGAGGCATACCCCTGTTCTGCCAGATATTCCATAAAAGGAAGATACCGTTCTTTGTACTCGCACATGCCATGACAGATCTGAACGACCCCCAGGGGTTCCCCCTCCGGTTCTGCCGTCAGCACATCCAGCAGAAGCTGATCTGTCTGAGAAATAATTTGAAAATTTTCCTTTTTCATACGTCAGTTCCTTTGTTTACTGAAAATTTTTCTTGTAGTATATGGAAAAAACTACCAGATCCAAAATAATAGCTGCAAGGTATACAATTCCTACCGGCTTCCATACTTCCTGCAGAAATGCCATGGCCAGCTCTGCCGCCGCAAGGACCGCGCAGAAAAAACCGCAGCTGCGTTCCAGCTTTTTCTGTTCCCCGTCTTTCCTCCTCTTATAATTGTTCCCCGAGAAGAGACGGAGGATTCCTTCCCCCTTTCCTATAAAAAATGCAATGGTCAGCACCAGTAAAATGGCGCTTAACACCAGGTCAAATTCTTTCCCCAGCATAGGCGCATTTCCTCCCAATCTTTTTTCTTTTATGATAACACAAAAGCGGTCTCTGCAAAAGCAAAAACCGCATAAACTTACTTTTCTTCCCTTTCTTCGCCCGCTTTCGCCTCAAGCAGGCTGTGGATTTCGGGGAGTTCTCTTTTCAAAGCCACAATTTTTCCGGCCCGATCCACGAAACAATGGCTGCTTGCTCCCGTAAAACGCAGCTCCCCGCTCTCCCTGTCCGTAATCCTGTAAGAAAATTCCAGCTTCACACCATTATATTTCTCCATTTTCACTTCTATCCGCACCGTCTCTCCAAAGCGGACCATAGACCGGTAGCGTCCCTCCACCGTGACCACCGGGCTTACGATCCCCCGCTCTTCCAGACCGCGGTAAGAGATCCCCAGCTGCTCCAGATAATCAATCCGGGCCGATTCCAGCCAGCGGATATAGTTTGAGTGATGGATAATCCCCATCTGATCCGTTTCATAGTACTGGGCTTTATACTCGTATGGATGCATCTCTTTTCCTCTCCTTTTCAGGCTGCCGCCCCTGCCTCTTTACTGTAAAGGATTTTAAGAAGAATAGGCGTCAGCACAGACGATACAATAATCAAAATAATCACACTGGTAAAAAACTGGGAACCTATCATTCCCACCGACAGGCCTTTCTGCGCCACGATCAGCGCCACCTCGCCTCTCGTCATCATCCCTACACCGATTTTCACGCAATCCGCCCTGTCAAACCGGCACAGTCTGGCCACCAGACCACAGCCGATCACCTTTCCCAGAAGTCCTACCGCCACAAAAGCGGCGGTGAACAGCAGCACAGAACCGGACGAAAGATCGATGGTGGTCTTAAGCCCTATACTGGCAAAAAAGACCGGACCAAAGAGCAGATAGGAACTGGTATCCATCTTTGTCGCTATGTAATCCGAATCCTGCAGGCTGCAGAGCACGATTCCTGCCAGGTACGCTCCTGTAATATCTGCAATCCCAAAATATTTTTCTGCCGCATAGGCCATAAACATGCAGAGCGCCAGCCCCATAATGGGAATCCTCCGGGTATGGGGATACCAGGCATCAAATTTCTTAAATACCCAGTAAATCAACGTTCCCACTACGATAGCGAACACAAAGAAAAGGCCGGTGCTCACAAGCACCTGAGCCGGATTGGAATCCGGATTTTTAAAGCCGATCACCACCGTCAGCACGATAATTCCAATCACATCGTCAATGATCGCGGCACTTAAGATCGTCGTCCCCACGTACCCTTTCAGATGTCCCAGCTCTTTCAGAGTCTGCACCGTGATGCTCACAGACGTGGCCGTAAGAATCACACCGATAAAAACAGCCTCATAAAATTTTGCACTTCCCAGCGGCGAAAATCCGTAGAAAACCATATAAAGCAGCGTCCCCGCCGCCAGAGGCACCGCTACTCCGGCACAGGCAATGGCAAAGGCTACCGGACCAGACTTTTTCAAATCCTCCAGATTTGTCTCCAGCCCCGCGGAAAACATCAGAAGAACCACACCGATCTCCGCCATCTGCGCTAAAAAGTCAGACTGATTCACCCATCCCAGCACACTGGGGCCAATGAGCAGTCCCGCCACAATCTCTCCCACCACCTGCGGCGCCTTCAGCCTGCGGGCCAGAATCCCTCCAAATTTTGCCGTCACAAGAATAATCGCGAGATCTTTAAACCTTTCGTACATAACAATTTCCTCCCTCATTTAAACTGTTATTACCAGAAAGCGGCTGCCGTGCCGCACATATGTACAGATACATCTGTCTTCTTTATGCACGGTCGGCAGCCTGTTTCTTTGCTATACGGGATACGATATTCTCTTTTTTCTACGCCAGTTTGTTCGGTGTATCTGCGCCGGACTCAAAGGCTTCTGCATTTTCATACGTTGTTCTGCTGATCGCCTCCAGCGCCTCCATCGTGAAGAAGGCCTGATGGGAAGTGATCACCACATTGGGGAAGGACAGAAGCCTTGCCGTAGTAGAATGCTCCAGAATATCATCGGAACGGTCCTCAAATACATTGGCATTCTCTTCCTCATACACATCCAACCCCACTGCAAAGAATTTGTGAGCGCGGATTCCTTCAATCAGATCGTCTGTTTTTACCAGTCCTCCGCGGGAGGTATTTACCAAAATCACTCCGTCTTTCATCTTCTCGATCGTGGGACGGCTGATCAGATGATAATTCTCATCTGTCATGGGGCAGTGCAGAGAAATCAGGTCGCTCTGCGCCAGCAGCTCATCCATGGTCACATATTCCACAAAATCAAGGGACGGATTCTGATAAACATCATACGCGATTACTTTCATTCCGAACCCGTGGCAGATTCTGGCCATTGCCGCTCCGATCTTGCCGGTACCGATGATGCCCGCCGTCTTCTGATAGAAATTAATCCCCAGAAGTCCGCTCAAACTGAAATCATTTTCTCTTACCTTCATATATGCTTTGTGCATACGCCGGTTTGCGATAAGCGCCAGCGCCATAGCATGCTCTGCCACTGCTTCGGGAGAATATCCGGGCACCCGGTAAACCTGAATCCCGCACTCCCTGGCCTTATCCAGATCTACGTTGTTAAATCCGGCACACCGCATCAGAATCAGCTTCACGCCGGCTTCCCTCAGATTTTCAATCGTCTCTGTTCCCACATCTGCATTGACAAAAGCGCACACCGCATCAAATCCTTTTGCCAGCTTTGCTGTTCTCGGCTCCAGATTTGTCTTCAGATATTCCATCTCAATCCCCGGATAATCGCCGGCCATCATATTGAATGCCATCTTGTCGTAATCCTTGGTGTCATAAAATAAAACTTTCATGCTCTTCCTCCTGTTTCTTTATTCTGCGGTGTTTTCCTGTTCTATGGAAGAAAAGACCCTTTCAATTTCTTCCCTTCTGCCTGTTATCTGTCCCTGGATCATGTCCGCCTTTCCTCCGCCTCTGCACGTGAACCGCTGTTTCAGGGTCTCCCCCATCTTTCGGGAATCCAGCGTTCTGCTCACGATCAGATAGCGATAGCCGGCGTCCTCATTTCCCACAAAGATACCGCAGTAGCCCGGATGTTTTTCCTGCATGGCGTTCACCGCTTTCCGCATGACAGGCACATCCAGCTGGGAAACAAACAGACAGACATTTTTCTGCTCCTGTGGCAGGTGCAAGATCTGATCCATCATCCGCTCTGTCTGCAGCTCAATCACCCGGTACTTTGCTTCCCGGCACTCATTCTGCAGATGGGCCACTCCTTCCGCCACTGTCTCCGGTCTGACGGAAAGCATACCTGAAATGCCTGAAATCTGGCGCTGGTCGCGGCACACTGCCGCAAGCGCCCGATCGCCGCACAGAATATGGATCCTGACTCCGCCCTTATACTTCTGCCACCCTGTAACTTTGATCAAACCAATCTCTCCGGTGTTGTTCACATGAGGCGCACAGCAGGCACAGACATCCACATCTTCAATCGTTACGATCCGGACCTGATCTTCAATGTCGATTTTACTCCGATATTCCAGTTTTTGCAAGATTTTCTCATCCGGGTAGGAAACTTCCACCCTGTGATTTGCCCAGACCGCCTCGTTGGCCCGTTCCTCCAGCCACCGGATCTGCTCTTCCTCAAGAAGCCTGTCAAAATCCAGGGTCACATCCTGACTTCCCAAATGAAATCCCACATTGTTTACTCCAAAGGTTCTGTGTGCAATCCCCGAAACAATGTGTTCCCCGGTATGCTGCTGCATATTGGAAAATCTCTGTTTCCAGCAAATCCTTCCCTTTACTGTCTGCCCTTCCTCCAGCGGGCTGTCACAGATATGACAGATGATGCCATCCCTGATCTGCACATCCAGAACGCCGGCTTCTCCCAGCCGTCCCTGATCTGCGCCCTGTCCTCCTCCTTCCGGAAAAAATGCTGTCTGATCCAGCACAATGTTCCAGTGTTCTCCATCTCTGACGCAGCGCTCCACGCTTGCCTCAAACTCTTTTCTATAACTGTCTCTCTCATAAAGTTTTTTTGTCGCTTCCATTTCCCGCTCCTTTTATCCTGCCCCGAATCACTGCAGTTCATCCAGATTCTTCTTCAGCTCAATCATTTTATCTCTCAATTCAGCTGCCTGTTCAAAATTCAGATCCGCCGCCGCCTTCTTCATCTGTTTCTGCATCTGGCCGATCAGCTTTTCCAGCTCTTCCTTCGTCATAGACTCCGGATCCTTTTCCAGCTGTTTTTCTGTTCTGGCTACCTCTTTTGAAATGCTGATCAGGTCGCGGACTGCCTTCTGGATCGTTCGCGGTGTGATTCCGTGTTCTTCATTATATGCTTCCTGGATGGCCCGTCGCCTTTCGGTTTCCTCCACCGCTGTTTTCATGGAATCCGTCCAGTTATCCGCATACATGATCACATGTCCCTCTGCATTTCGGGCTGCCCGGCCAATCGTCTGGATCAGGGACGTCTCTGAACGGAGGAATCCTTCTTTGTCCGCATCCAGGATTGCCACCAGAGTGATCTCCGGAATATCCAGTCCCTCCCGGAGAAGATTGATTCCCACCAGCACATCGAACACATCCAGACGCATATCCCGGATGATTTCTGTCCGCTCCAGCGTATCAATATCTGAGTGCAGATAACGGACCCGGATTCCCAGATCTTTCATATATTCCGTCAGATCCTCCGCCATTCTCTTGGTCAGCGTTGTGATCAGCACCTTATGGTGATTCTCCACTTCTTTATTCACCTCACCTACCAGATCGTCAATCTGTCCCTCCACAGGGCGCACCTCCACCCTGGGATCCAGAAGACCGGTAGGCCTTATGATCTGTTCTGCCCGAAGAAGTTCATGCTCCGCCTCATACTCTCCCGGGGTGGCGGATACAAACATCACCTGATCGATGTGTTCTTCAAATTCTTCAAAATTCAGAGGTCTGTTATCCTTTGCAGAGGGCAGACGAAACCCGTAATCTACCAGGGTGGTCTTTCTGGACTGGTCTCCCGCATACATTCCCCGAATCTGGGGCACTGTCTTATGCGACTCGTCAATGATCATAAGGAAATCATCCCCGAAGTAATCCAGAAGCGTATACGGCGGCTGTCCCGGCTCAAGACCGGACAGATGCCGGGAATAATTTTCAATTCCGGAGCAGAATCCCGTCTCCTTCATCATCTCCACATCAAAGTTGGTCCGCTCTGCAATCCTCTGTGCCTCAATGAGCTTGTCCTCCCCTTTGAAATATCTGACCTGTTCTTCCATCTCTTCCTCAATGGCTTCCGCTGCCTTCAGGATCTGTTCCATGGGCACAACATAGTGGGAAGCCGGAAATACTGCTGCATGATTCAACTCACATTTGATTTCTCCAGTCAGCACATCAATCTGGGTAATCCGGTCAATCTCATCCCCGAAAAACTCCACGCGAATCGCCAGTTCGCTCTCATTTGCCGGGAAAATCTCCACCACATCCCCTCTCACCCGAAAGGTTCCCCGATGAAAATCCATATCATTTCTGTCATACTGGATATCCACCAGCCTTCTGATCAGTTCATCCCTGTCTCTCTCCTGCCCCGGCCGCAGAGAAATAATCATATCCATATAATCTTTGGGCGACCCCAGACCATAGATGCAGGAAACACTGGAGATTACGATCACATCCCGCCGCTCACTCAGAGAAGAAGTGGCCGACAGACGCAGCTTGTCAATTTCCTCATTAATCGCTGAATCCTTGGCAATGTACGTGTCTGTAGATGGAACATAAGCCTCCGGCTGGTAATAATCATAGTAGGAGACAAAGTATTCGACTGCGTTGTTGGGGAAGAATTCTTTGAATTCCCCATATAACTGGGCAGCCAGAG
>URYM01000021.1 GCA_900552095.1 uncultured Blautia sp.
CCTTTGAGGCGATGGAAGGCTGTGCAAAAGCGATTGTAGCGAAGGCGAAAGAAGCCGGCCTTGTGATGACCGGCGCCGGCGCAACCTGGCCCTATGGAAAAGATCCGAAAGACAGCAATATCAGAATTGCACCTTCCTTCCCCACCCCGGAGGAGCTGGCTGCAGCTGCAGAGATCTTTGTGCTCAGTGTGAAGCTGGTGAGTGTGGAAAAACTGCTGGCGCAGTAAGAAAAACAGAGAATAAGGGAGCGGATGTGAAAGTGGATTTTGCATCCGTTTTCTCTTTTCCGGGAAGCTTCTTTTAATAAAAAATGAAATCCTCCTTAAGTTTGAGGGAAGGGGCTTTACCCGTCCGGCGAACAGTGCTACAATACAAAAGAAACAAAATCTAGGGAGAAGGCAGAGGCCTTTTTCATGTTAGGGGAATGAGGATGAAGGGTAAAAAGAACGGAAAAGCGAAGAAAATCGTACTCTGGGTACTGTTGGGTTATCTTCTGATCATGCTTGTGGGGTATCTGGGAGTTTCCTTTTACTTTGCGCGTCATTTTTACAACGGTTCCACGATCAACGGAGTGGACTGCAGCGGAATGACTGTGGATCAGGTAAAGGAGAAGATTCAGGAGAGTGTGGGAAACTATGTTCTGAGCATTGAAGAGATTGACGGCAAGGTGGAGAAGATGACTGCTCAGGAACTGGGGATTTCCTATGTGGATGACGGAGAAGTGGATAAGCTGAAGGAGCAGCAGAGCGGTTTTAACTGGATTTCCTCTTTTTTTACCGATAAAACGTATGAGATGACAGCCAGGACCAGCTATGAGGAGGAGACGCTGGAAGCTCTTCTGGACAATCTGAGCTGTTTTCAGGAGTCTAATATCGTGGCGCCCGAAGACGCCTATATTGAGAAAAGCAGCGACGGGTATGTCATCGTCCCGGAGGTAGTGGGAAATACTCTGGACCGGGAGAAAGTCCTGGAAGCGGTGGAGGATGCAGTGAGCACCGGGAAGACCGTGATCAATCTGGAAGAACTGGGCTGTTATGTGAAGCCGGAAGTAACTGCAGAGGATGAAGGACTGAAAGAACAGGTAGAGAGTTTAAGCCGGATCACTGCAGCGCAGGTATACTTTGATTTTGGAGAAGAGCGGATCGAGAAAGTAGACCGGGCTCTTATTGAGACCTGGCTTGTGAAGGACGGGAATACGTATCAGCTGGATGAAAACAAGGTAAAGGAGTACGTAAAGTCTTTGAGCAGCAAGTACGATACCTACTCCCTTCCCCATGAATTTACCACCCACAGCGGCAGGAAGATCACGCTGAATAACGGGGAAAATGTGGGCGCGTATACAGGAAACTACAGGGGAGATTACGGCTGGTGCCTGGACAATGAGAAGACGGAACAGGTTCTCATTGACGCTCTGCAGGAAGGAACCAAAGGGGAACTGGAACCGGTATGGCTTTACGAAGCCAAGAATCTGGGAAAAGATGACATCGGAGGAACTTATGTGGAGATTTCCATTGAGGAGCAGACGATGTGGTGTTATAAAGATTATGAGCTGGTGGTGGAGACTCCTGTGACAACAGGAAATCCCAATACGGGCCACGCTACTTCTCAGGGAGGAATCTGGAGTATTGACACGAAAGCGACAGACTGGTATCTGGAGGGAGAGGGTTACCGGGAGAAGGTAAAATACTGGCTGCCCTTTGATTCCCCAAACGATGTGGGGATCCATGATCTGGAGAGCAGAAAGGCTTTCGGGGGAGACGTATATCTGACCAACGGCTCTCATGGCTGTGTGAATACGCCTGCGGATGCAGTAAAGAAGATCTTTGACACAGTGGAAGTGGGCACGGCGGTTGTTGTATATTAATGATTGATTTTAAATAGCAGGAGAAGAATATGAAAATAGCAGTATTAGCGGGAGGAATCAGCACGGAGAGGAAGGTGTCCATCGTTTCCGGAACTATGGTCTGCAGGGCGCTGCAGGAAAAAGGACATCAGGCCATTCTTCTGGATGTGTTCTGCGGCCGGGAAGACGCGGATCCAAAGAGGGCATTTGAAGAACTGGCGGATGTGGAGGCAGACGCCGCGTATATGAATTCCTTTAATGACTGCCTGGATGAGATGAGGACGGTACGGAGAGACTTTTTCGGTCCGAAGGTGCTGGAACTGTGCCGGGAGGCAGACGTGGTATTTCTGGCTCTTCATGGAGAGAACGGGGAAAATGGAAAGGTGCAGGCCTGTTTTGATCTGATGGGGATTCCCTATACCGGTGCAAATTATATCAGCAGTGCGATCGCCATGGATAAGGCTATGACAAAGACGGTTCTCACCGCAAAGGGAGTACCCATGCCGGGGGGCGTAACGCTGAAGAAAGGGGAGGGAACGTACCGCCTTCCGGAACTTGGAATGGAACTTCCCGTAGTTGTGAAGACCTGCTGCGGCGGTTCCAGCGTGGGGGTTTATATTACCAGAACCCAGGAAGAGTATGACCGGGCTCTTGAGGAAGCCTTCGCCCTGGAAGATCAGGTGCTGGTGGAGGAATACATTTCCGGGAGAGAATTTTCCGTGGGTGTGGTAGCGGGGGAAGCTTATCCGGTGATCGAGATCGCGCCGAAGGAAGGATTTTATGATTATAAAAATAAATATCAGCCGGGAGCGACGGTGGAGACCTGCCCGGCAGAGCTGACACCGGAGCAGACGGAGGAAATGCAGAAGTATGCCTGTATGGGATGTGAGGCGCTGGGCATTACCAGCTATGCCCGGCTGGATTTCCTGATGCGGGAGGATGGCAGGATGTACTGCCTGGAGGCCAATACCCTTCCGGGGATGACGGATACCAGTCTGCTGCCGCAGGAGGCGCAGGCGGTCGGCATCAGTTATCCGGAACTGTGCCAGAGACTGATTGAGGTATCTTTACAGGAGCGTGAACAGGTATGAAGAATCTGACTTTGGAACATATTGCCCGGGCGGTGGACGGAACACTTACAGGATTTGTAAAAGAACCGCAGAGAGAAATCACAGCTGTGACGACAGACAGCCGGAAGGTGGAGCCGGGGGCGCTTTTTATCCCGATCGTGGGGGCGAGAGCGGACGGACATGATTTTATTCCGCAGGTGATGGCTCAGGGAGCGGCCTGCACTTTGAGTGAAAAGGATCTGGGAGAACAGGATTTCCCGTATATCCGGGTAGATTCTTCTCTGCAGGCGGTAAAGGATCTGGCGGAGTATTATCTGGAACAGCTGGATCTTCCGGTGGTGGGGATCACAGGAAGCGTGGGAAAGACCAGTACGAAAGAGATGATCGCCGCCGTGCTGGCACAGAAGTTTCGGGTGCTGAAGACCCAGGGGAATTTTAATAATGAACTGGGGCTGCCGCTGACCATTTTTCGCCTCCGGGAGGAGGATGAGATTGCAGTTCTGGAGATGGGGATCAGCGATTTCGGAGAAATGAGCCGGCTGGCGAAGGTGGCGCGGCCGGATTACAGTGTGATCACCAATATCGGCTGCTGCCATCTGGAAAATCTGAAGGACCGGGATGGGATTCTGAAGGCAAAGACAGAGATCTTTGATTTTATGAAGCCGGGTGGAAGAGCTATTTTAAACGGGGATGACGACAAGCTGAGGACAGTGCGGCGGGTACAGGGAAAATCGCCTCTCTTCTTCGGGATGGATCAGAAAAATGAAATCTGGGCGGATGAAGTGGAGAGTCTGGGACTTAAGGGAACGAGATGCAGGATCCACATGGGAGCGGAAAGCTTTTCCGTGCAGATTCCCGTTCCGGGACGCCATATGGTTTCCAATGCCCTGGCAGGGGCCGCCGTGGGTCTTTCTTTTGGCATGACTGCGCAGGAGATTCAGGCGGGGATCGAGAGTCTGCAGCCGGTCAGCGGAAGATTTCATATTATGGAGACGGAGAAGTTTACGATTATCGATGACTGTTACAACGCAAATCCCGTTTCCATGAAGGCATCTCACGATGTTTTAAAAGATGCTCTGGGACGGCGGACGGCGATTCTTGGAGATATGGCGGAACTGGGAGCTGATGAGCGGAAACTGCATGCACAGGTGGGACAGCATGCGGCCAGAGCAGGGATAGATGCGCTGATCTGTGTGGGAGAACTTGGCGGGGAGATAGCCCGGGCGGCCCGGGAAGAAGATCCGTCCCTTTCTGTAGTTCATCTGGCAGATCTGGACGCTCTTCTGGATCATCTTCCGGAGCTGGTGAAGGCGGGAGATACGATTCTTGTAAAAGCTTCGCATTGCATGAATTTTGAGCGCATTGTGGAAGCGCTTGCGGAACTGGCCGGAAAATAGAGGTTGAAAACAGAGAGAAAAAGATTTATAATAAAACAAAAAATAATAGAACCGGGGAGCTGACCGATAGTCGGCTGAGAGGAAATGATATGGTTTCGACCCGTGACCTGATTTGGATAATGCCAACGTAGGGAGCGATACTGATTTTACAGGGAGTGTCGCAGGATGCAGCAGCCTTGGGGCTGATACGTATTCCGACACTTCCATTTTTTGTATTCAGAGGGAAGAATCCCGGTGTTTGCCCAGGCAGATACCGGGATTCTTCTGTTCCGGGAGGAGATGGATACCGCGGCAGAACCGGACAGGAGAAAGGAGAATTTATGAAACGCAGAAACATGACAGAGCAGGTGGCCGCAGCGGGGGTGCTGACGGCTCTGGCGGTGGCGGGAAGTCTGATCAGTTTTCCCATTGCGGGGAGCAAGTGCGCTCCGGTGCAGCATATGGTAAATATTCTGGCCGCGGTAATCCTGGGTCCGGCCTGGGGAACGGGGATTGCCTTTTGTGCCAGCCTGCTGAGAAATCTGATGGGGCTGGGAAGTCTTATGGCTTTTCCGGGCAGTATGGTGGGGGCGCTCTGCTGCGGACTGATATACCGGAGGTGGAAGAATCTGCCGGCAGCCTGCATTGCGGAAACGGTTGGAACCGGGATTCTGGGTGGGATGGCTGCTTATCCGGTGGCAAAACTTCTGATGGGCGCAGAGCCGGCCGGACTCTTTGTCTATGTAGTTCCCTTTTTGATCTCCACGGTGGCGGGAAGCATTTTGGCCTTTATTCTGATTACGGTGCTGGAAAAAGGCGGATTGCTCAGGCAGATGAGAGGGGAGCGGCCATGAGAAGCAAAGAGATTTTCCGAAAAAGGGGACAGGGGACAAAAGTACACTGTCTGACAAATCCGGTGTCCATGCAGGATATGGCGAATTTGCTGCTGGCGGCGGGAGGAAGTGCGGTCATGGCGCTGGACTGTGAGGAGGTACAGGAGATCACGGAGCTGAGTCAGGCTACGCTTCTGAATCTGGGAGTTCCGGATCGGAGCAGGCTGGAAGCCTGTATCCTGGCAGGGCGCAGGGCCAATGAGATGGGGCATCCGGTTGTGCTGGATCCGGTGGGAGCGGGAGCAAGCCGGTTCCGCCGGGAGGGGATCCGTCAGCTGCTTGCCCAGGTGAGGATCGATCTGATCCGGTGCAATCAGGAAGAAGCCCGTGCGGTTCTTGAGGTGGCAGGGGGGAAAGCTTCTGAGGAACTTCAGAGCCGGAGCTCCGGAGGTGTGGAGAGCATCCTTTCCCTGAACGCAGAGCAGCAGACGGGGATGGCAGAGCAGCTTGCCCTCGCCTGCGGCTGTACTGTTCTGGTGAGCGGGCCGCAGGATGTGGTATCTGACGGAAGCAGGAGTGAGATTCTCACAGGCGGAGACGGGAGAATCTGCAGGATCACCGGGGGCGGCTGTCTGCTCTCTGCCCTGTGTGCTTTTTTCTGCGGAGCCGGACAGGAACCTTTTACAGCGGCGGTGCAGGCCGGACAGATCTGGAAAGAAGCGGCCCGGCGGGCCGGTGAGGCGGCAGACCAGATACAGGGAGGAATCGGCAGTTTTCACACCTTTCTCTTTGATGAAGTGGAAGATCTGTGCTTGAAAGGAGAGGGAATATGAAATTGCGGCGGGACAGGATGCGGCTGTATGCAGTGACGGACAAAAGCTGGCTGAAACCGGGGGAAAGCCTGGCAGAGCCGGTGGAGGAACTTCTGAAGGCGGGGACAGGTCTGATCCAGCTGCGGGATAAGAGGGCGGGGGAGGCAGAACTTCTGGAAGAAGCGAGGGCACTTAAGGAACTGTGCAGCCGCTATCAGGCTTTGCTGATTGTAAATGACAATCCAAAGATAGCCCGGATGGCTGGTGCAGCCGGAGTTCATGTGGGGCTTTCCGATATGGAAGTGGAGGAGGCGAGATCTTATCTGGGAGCGGATTTCATCATCGGCTGCAGTGCCCACAATGTAGAAGAGGCGCTGCGGGCGGAGCGAGCTGGTGCAGATTATATCGGCTGCGGAGCTGTCTTCGGGAGCAGGACAAAAGAGGATGCGGGGAAACTTTCTCTGGAAGAACTGAAGGAAATCTGTAGTGCGGTAAAGATTCCGGCAGTGGCGATAGGGGGAATCGGGAGAGAAAATATCTGCCGTCTCTCGGGCACAGGGGTGGCCGGGGCGGCAGTGATCCGGGCGCTTTTTTCCGCGGAGGATAAGTATCTGGCAGCCAGAGAACTGATGGAGGAGGTGAAAAAATGGAGCTGAAGACGGTGCTTTCTATTGCAGGCAGTGATCCCAGCGGTGGTGCGGGGATTCAGGCAGACCTGAAGACTATGGCGGCTCACGGGGTGTATGGCATGAGTGTGGTGACGGCCCTGACGGCCCAGAATACTGCGGGCGTGTATGGGATACAGGAGGTGACGCCGGAATTTGCGGCATCTCAGCTGGACTGTGTTTTCACTGATATTTTTCCGGATGCGGTGAAGATAGGAATGCTTTTTTCCGAAGAGATTGTGCGGGTAACCGCCCGGAAACTGCGCGGTTACCGGGCAGAGCATATTGTGCTGGATCCGGTGATGATCGCGACCAGCGGAGCCGGACTGCTGCGGGAAGAGGCGGCGGAGGTAATGAAGGAGGAACTTTTTTCTCTGGCGGAGGTGATCACGCCGAATATTCCGGAGGCGGAAGTGTTGGCGGGGATGAAGATAAGGAGCGGGGAGGAGATGGAAAAGGCGGCAGAGAAAATAGCAGGTACGTACGGCTGTGCAGTGCTCTGCAAGGGAGGGCACAGTCTGCGGGAGGCGGACGACTTTCTCTTCCGGAAGGGGGAGAGGATCTGGATCCGGGGGGAGAGGATAGCCAGCCTTAACACCCACGGAACCGGGTGTACCCTCTCCAGTGCCATTGCCAGCAATCTGGCTCTGGGAAAGGATCTGGAAGAGGCGGTACGACGGGCAAAAAAATATCTGACCGGGGCGCTGGCGGCGGGACTGGATCTGGGTGCAGGTTCCGGACCTTTAAATCATATGTTTTTACTTTCACAGAATCGGCAGGAGGAAAAAAGATGAGAGAATATACAACACAGATGGATGCGGCAAGAAAAGGAATTGTTACGCCGGAGATGAAGATCGTGGCAGAAAAAGAGCGGATGGGGACAGAGACTTTAAGGAAGCTGATGGCGGAAGGAAAAGTGGTAATCTGTGCCAACAGACACCATGCCTGCCTGAATCCGGAGGGGGTGGGCAGCATGCTGCGGACGAAGGTGAATGTTAATCTGGGCGTTTCCAGAGACTGCAAAGACTACGATGTAGAGATGGAAAAAGTGATGAGTGCGGTGAAGCTGGGGGCAGAGTCTATCATGGATCTCTCCAGCCACGGAGACACCCGGCCTTTCCGGAGAAAACTGACCCATGAGTGTCCGGCTATGATTGGAACCGTGCCTGTCTATGACAGCGTGATCCATTATCAGCGGGATCTGGCAGAGCTGACGGCGCAGGACTTTATCGATGTGATACGGATGCATGCGGAGGACGGGGTGGATTTTGTCACGCTGCACTGCGGGATTACCAGAAGGACCATAGAACAGATCCGGCAGCATAAGAGAGAGATGAATATTGTAAGCAGGGGAGGAAGTCTTGTTTTTGCCTGGATGAGTATGACCGGGCAGGAGAATCCTTTTTATGAGTATTACGATGAGATCCTGGACATCTGCGAGGAGCACGATGTGACCATCTCTTTGGGAGATGCCTGTCGTCCCGGCTGTCTGGCGGATGCTTCCGATGTATGTCAGATTGAGGAGCTGGTGCGTCTGGGAGAACTGACGAAGCGGGCCTGGGATCACAATGTACAGGTCATGGTGGAGGGGCCGGGTCATATGCCTTTAAATCAGGTGGCGGCTAACATGGAGATTCAGAAGAGTATCTGCATGGGCGCACCCTTTTACGTGCTGGGGCCTCTGGTGACGGATATTGCGCCCGGATATGACCACATCACAGGGGCGATCGGCGGTGCTGTGGCAGCTATGAACGGAGCGGCCTTCCTCTGCTATGTTACACCGGCAGAGCATCTGGCGCTTCCCAACCTGGAAGATGTAAAGCAGGGGATCCTGGCTTCTAAGATCGCGGCTCATGCGGCAGATATTGCGAAAGGAGTGCCGGGAGCCAGAGAGATCGACGATCGGATGGCGAAAGCCAGAAGAAAACTGGACTGGGACGCTCAGTTTGCCTGTGCGCTGGATCCGGAGACGGCGAAAGCGATCCGGGCGGACAGGAGCCCGGAGGAAGATCACAGTGATACCTGCAGCATGTGCGGAAAGTTCTGTGCTGTCCGCAGTATGAACAAAGCGCTGGCCGGGGAATATATCGATATTTTATAAGAAGACAAAGAAAAGCTCTTTTCAGAACCGAATCCAGGGGGATTTGGCTGAAAAGAGCTTTTCTTTTATACTTCTGAAATAAGTTTCTGGTTTTTCTTCATCATTTCCAGAATCTGTCTCTGTACATACTGTCCCAGTTTCTTCTGATCTTCTTTGGGAAGCTGATCCGGATAGATGGGAGCGCCGTACTCCAGCACGACTTTTGTTTTCGTGATCCTGGGGAAATGAGCCTCAAAGATCTCTGCTGTATTATTCATAGCGATGGGGATGATGGGGCAGCCGCTTTTGGTAGCCAGTTTAAAGCTTCCCTCATGGAACGGCAGAAGCTCCAGTTCATCCTCCCCCTTATTCCGGGTTCCCTCCGGGAAAATGCAGATAGAAATACCGGATTTGATCTTTTCGATTCCGGTCAGAATGGTTTTCAGTCCTTCTTTGATATTGTCCCTGTCGAGGAAGAGACAGTGGAGATAGCGCATCCAGGTAGAAAGCAGAGGGATCTTTTCCATCTCTTTTTTGGCCACATAGCCGGTCAGGCGGGGGCAGCGGGAGTAGGTGAGCAGAATGTCAAAGAAGCTGCGGTGATTTCCAATATAGAGCACCGGCTGATCTTTTGGCACATGTTCCTCGCCGATCACAGTGATCTGTACTCCGGTTATTTTCAGGATCAGTTTAAAAGCGCTCTGTACGATGCGAAGAGAACTTTTGGCCTTCACATCAGGGGCGAATTTTCCAATGATCCATTCCGCCAGCATGACGGGAATGAATAAAATAAGAAAACCGATTACGGTAATGCAGACAAGAATAAAACGTAACATGAGAACCTGCTTTCTGTCCCCTTCCGGGACGTTAGAATCGTAACATATTATAGAATAAAAAAAGAACAGTTGCAAGGAAATAATATTTTCTCCCCTCCGGCATAGATATAGTATGACAAGATTGGCAGGAGTCATTTATGGAACGGGGAAAGCAGTTTTTATTTATTTTATTTCTGGCCGTACTGCTGGCCGGCTGCGGGTGGAAGAATCTGGACAGCAAAAAGGAGGAGACACTGGAGTTTACTGTGGTGGAGGAAGAAGATCTTCCGGAGGAGGCGGCAAAGATTCTGGAAGAGCGGAAGATGGAGCCTTTCCAGATCAGCTGTGAGAGCGGCGGGTACCTCTATCTTCTGCGGGGATACGGGCGGCAGAGCAGCGGGGGATACAGCGTACAGGTCAGAAAGCTGGCGGCTACGGAAGACGCGGTCTATTTTTCCACCGAGCTTCTGGGACCGCAGACGGAGGAGGAGCAAAGAGGCGGCGTTTCCTGTCCGTATCTGGCCGTGAAGATTCCCAGCCGCGATCTGCCGGTAGTCTTTGAGTGAGCCGGCAGGCATATTCCCGGGGGAAAATTCATAAACTAAAAGAAAAATAAAAAGAACAGGGGGAGTCTATGTGGAGCTGACGAAGAAAAATCTGCGCATGCTTAAGACAAAAAGCGAGGCAATGAATCAGGTGACCTTTGATGAGGATTACAATGTACCGGATGTCTGTCCGGATGTGGGGCGCATGATACAGAAGAAGGGGGAGGTGCGGATCGAGGAGGTGCAGATCAACGCCGGAAATGCGGTGATCCGGGGGGAACTGATTTTTCATCTTCTCTATGTGGCGGATGATGAGGCGCACCGGGTGCACAGTCTGGAAGGGAAGATCCCCATTCAGGAGACGCTGTATCTGGAGGGACTGGAGAGCGGAGATAAGGTGTGTCTGAAATGGGAAATCGAGGATTTGACTTTGCGGCTGATCCATTCCCGGAAGCTGAATATCCGGGCGCTTGTCACGTTCCGGGCTTTTGTGGAGGAGCTGGAGGACGTGGAGATCCCGGTGGGCTTAAAGGATCAGGAAGGAGTTTCGGCGAAAGAGAAGGAACTGCGGGCGCTTTCCCTGTGTGTACATAAAAAAGACACGATGCGCCGGAAGGAAAAGCTGGTGCTGCCTTCCAACAAGCCGAATATACATCGGATTCTCTGGAGTGATGTTCAGCTGCGGGGACTGAATCTTAAGCCGGAACAGGAGAAGGTACAGGTTCGAGGGGAACTCTTTTTATTCATCCTGTATGCGGGAGAAGAGGAAGAAAATCCTCTTCAGTGGGCAGAACAGGCGGTGCCCTTTGTGGGAGAGATGGCCTGTGCGGGCTGCTCGGAGGAGCTGATCCCCCAGATTGAGGCGCAGCTGCAGCAGACCGGGCTGGAGGTACAGCCGGATGCGGATGGAGAAGAGCGGATCATTCAGGCGGACATGGTTTTGGAACTGGATATGAAATTTTACAGAGAAGAAGAATTCTCCCTTCTCCAGGACGTCTATACGCCAAAGAAATCCTGTATTCCCGTGAAGAAGGAGCATATGGTCTCCTCTCTTCTTATGAGAAATGATTCTAAGTGCCGCCTGCAGGAACGGGTGACCGTGCAGGGAGGGCAGGGGAAGATTCTTCAAATCTGCCACAGCGGAGGTGAGATCCGGATTGATGAGGCGAAAGTGACCGATCAGGGAATCCGGGTTGAGGGGATCATTCAGGTGAGGATCCTCTACATTATTACAGATGATGAGATGCCGTTTTATTCTGTGGAAGAGACCGTTCCTTTCAGCCATCTGATCGAGGCGGCGGGGATGGATGAGAACTGTGTCTATTATCTGCGTACAGATCTGGAACAGCTGTCCACGAATATGGCGGACAGCAGTGAGATTGAAGTGAAAGCGGTGGTCAATCTGAACGCGGTGGTGTTCCGGCAGCAGAGCGAGGGAATTATCTCCGGAATCAAAGAGGGGCCTCTGGATCGGAAGAAACTGGAGGAACTTCCTGGAATCGTCTGCTATATGGTGCAGCAGGGAGATACGCTCTGGGATGTGGCAAAACGGTTTTACACCAGCCTGGAAGAAATCCGGGAGCTGAACCAGATGACGGACGATCAGCTGAAGCCGGGAGAGCCGATTCTGGTGGCAAAAAATGCCGGAGTCTTCTGAGGCTTGCATTTCAGCTGGCACTCATGTATAATACAGATTGTATGAATATGAATACAATATACAAAATGCAGTAAAATACATCAATTCAGAAGAAAAGCCAAAATTCTTCTGAAAAAAGTGAGAAAATATGGGGGAAACCATGAGATTACGGGCAATGGCAAAAATTAATCTGGGACTGGATGTGCTGAGAAAGCGGGAGGACGGCTACCATGAGGTGAGGATGATCATGCAGACAATCCGGATGTATGACCAGCTGGATCTGAGAAGAAGCAGCAGAGAAGGGATCCGTCTGCAGACCAACCGTCCGTATCTGCCCACGGATGAGAACAATCTGGTGTATAAGGCAACCCGGCTTTTGATGGATGAATTCCAGGTAAAGGGCGGACTGGACATCAAGCTGGAGAAGTTTATTCCGGTAGCGGCGGGAATGGCGGGGGGAAGCTCGGATGCCGCCGCCGCCATGATCGGTGTGAACCGCCTCTTTCATCTGGATCTTTCTCTTGAGGAACTGATGGAGAGGGGAGTGAAGATCGGAGCGGATGTGCCCTACTGTCTTATGCGGGGAACGGCTCTGGCAGAGGGGATCGGTGAGAAGCTGACCGCTCTTCCGCCTATGCCGGAATGCTTCATCCTGATCGGGAAGCCGGCTGTCAGTGTTTCGACCCGCTTTGTCTATGGGAACCTGAAGGCGGATCAGATCACGGAGCACCCGGATGTGGACAGCCTGATCCATAGCCTGGAAGCCCAGGATCTTCCGGCGCTGTGCGCTTCTATGGGAAATGTGCTGGAGGAAGTGACGGTTCCAGCTTATCCCGTAATCCAGGGAATTCGGGAACAGATGCTGCAGTGCGGAGCACTCCAGGCGATGATGAGCGGAAGCGGCCCTACAGTGTTTGGAATTTTTGACAGTTATGCCAGAGCAAAAGAGGCCTGTGCCCGTCTTCGGAGAGGAAGGCTGGCGAAACAGGTATTTCTGACAACCCCCTATAATAACGGAGGAGTTACCAATGACGACTGAATTTGAGATGACCATGGATGAGTATCTGCCCCTGCGGGACGTGGTTTTCAATACCCTGCGCAAGGCGATTCTGCGCGGAGAGTTAAAGCCGGGAGAGCGGCTGATGGAGATCGCTCTGGCCAACCGCCTGGGGGTGAGCAGGACTCCGGTGCGGGAGGCGATCCGCATGCTGGAGCAGGAAGGGCTGGTGATCATGATTCCCCGCAAAGGGGCGCAGGTGGCCCAGATTACGATGAAGGACTTAAACGATGTGCTGGAAGTACGTCTGGGACTGGAGGAACTGGCTATGCAGTTTGCCTGCAAGCGGATCACCCAAGAAGAGATTGGGGAAATGAAACAGGCGCTGGAGGAGATCGAGCGGCTGCAGGAGGCGGAGGATGTAACTGCTCTTGCGGAGGCCGATGTGGCTTTTCACGACATTATATATAAGGCTACAGATAATAAGCGTCTGAACCAGATTATCAATAATGTGCGGGAGCAGATGTACCGTTACCGGGTAGAATACCTGAAAGACAGCCGCACCCGGGGTACTCTTTTAAAAGAACACCGGGAGATCTATGAGGCAGTCGCAGGCCGGGACGAGGAGAGAGCGAAAGCCTGCATCCGATGCCATATTATGAACCAGCAGCAGTCCATCGCCCGGAGCCTGCGGGATCACGCATAAAAAGAGAAAAACTGTATATCCTAGAAGATGTCTGAAAAGGCATCTTCTTTTTTTATCAATAAAGCAAGGGACGGGAAGGGGGATAAAAGATGCAGGAAAAACAGCCGGTTTCCATGAAACTGGAAAAGAACGAACGCTGGATGAGGGAACAGTGCCGGGACTGCGCGGATATTAAATTTCGTCCCATGAAGCTGGGACGGGAGAGCAGCCTGTCCTGTCTGATGGTTTATATTGAGGTGACAGTAGACAATGTGATGCTTCAGAATTCCCTTTTGGGGCAGCTGGTCAACCGGCTCTGGGAAATGCCCCGGGAAGATCTGAAGCAGGCGGTCGAGGATAACAGCCTGGGCATCTCCGATGTGGAGGAACTGTTCTTCCTGGAGGATGTAAGAAGAGCTATGCTGGCAGGAAATGCGGTGCTCTTTTTGGATGGTTATGACCGGGTCTGGAAGATTTCTTCCAAGGGATATCCCAATAAGGGAGTTTCCAAGGCGGAGACGGAAAAGGTTCTGCGGGGATCTAACGAGGGGCTGTCCGATTCTGTAAAGGTGAATACAGCGCTGATCAGAAAGCGGGTGCGAAGCACCGGACTGAAGGTGAAGGAAGTATTTCTGGGGGAGCGCTCAGACACAGTGACAGCTCTGGTCTATATGGAAGAACTGGCTTATCCCGGTGTGGTAGAGGAGATTGAAAGACGGCTTGCGGGATTTGCGGTGGACGGGGTTCTGGATTCCGGGGTGCTGGAACAGCTGACGGAGAAACGCTGGCTGTCTCCTTTTCCCCAGTATCAGACCACGGAGCGGCCGGATCGGGCTGCCCAGGCGGTATTAAACGGGAGGGTGGTGATTCTGTCGGACAATTCTCCGGAGGCGCTGATCCTGCCCGCGGCCTTTGCGGATTTTATGAAATCCGGCGAAGATTCCTATCACCGGTTTGCCATTGCCGGATTTCAGAGAGCTATGCGCTATCTGGCGATGGCGGCGGCCCTTCTCCTCTCCGGGCTTTATCTGGCTGTCATTAATTTCCACACGCAGATCCTGCCCACCCATCTGGTTTTGTCGGTGGCGGAGGCGAGAAGGGGAGTTCCTTTTCCCAGTGTTGTGGAAATTCTCTTTATGGAGCTGGCTTTTGAACTGATACGGGAGGCGGGGATACGGATGCCCGGACTCTTAAGCGGAACGATAGGGATCGTGGGAGGACTGATCATCGGGGATGCGGCGGTCAGTGCCAACCTGGTCAGTCCGATTACGGTGGTAGTGGTAGCGGCCAGTGCGCTGGGGGCTTTTGCCATTCCGGGGGAGGAGTTTTCCGCTCCCTTTCGCCTTTTGAAGTTCGGATTTATCCTGGCGGGAGGCTTTTTTGGAATGCTGGGTATTGCCGGGGGGCTTTTTCTTCTGTTCGGGCATCTGGCCGGGCTGACCAGCTTCGGGATTCCCTATCTGATGCCTTTTGTGGCTATGGAGGCGGAAGATCAGGAAGCGGAGCGGGATAAAATTTTCCGGGCTCCAATCTGGAGGATGCGTTACCGTCCTGTTTTTGCCAGAAGAGAACAGCGGCTGAGACTGCGGAAAAAGGAGGAAAATCATGTTCGCGGACAATGAGATGATCTCGGAGAGGCAGCTGACCGTGCAGCTGATGCTTTCTTTTCTGGGGCCCTTGCTTCTGGTGATCCCCGGGCAGAAAGAATTCGGGGGAAGAGAAGGAATCTTCGGGATTCTGCTGGGATTTGGGGCATTTGCCATCTACCTTTTTTTCCTGCTCCGGCTGGCTGGCGTCTGCCGGAGACCGGCAAAGGCAGCCGGACGGGGGATGAGGGCGGTTATAGCGTTTCTTTACGGAGGGATTCTGATTCTGTCGGCGGCTTTTCTTTTTCGGTGCATGGGGCGGATCGGGGTGGAATATCTGGCGGAGGGAGGAGATGAAAATCTTCTGATCCTTCTTCTTCTCCTGACTGCGGCCCTGTCTCTTATACACATCTC
>URYM01000022.1 GCA_900552095.1 uncultured Blautia sp.
TCTTATTTGTCAATTATTTTTTATATTTTTGTTAAATATATAAGATTATATCGTTCTCTTTTTATGCATATTTACTATCTTTTTCTTATTAAGTATGCCCTTGTTACCCTTTTTTAGCTTATTTTGAAAACGTTTGCAATCCAAAGAAAAGAAGGCGGGACAGGGAGAAATATCGTAATCTCTCCCCTTCCCGCCTGTTTTCCGCCGGAGGCTTTATTTCTCCGCCGGCACGATCTCCAGCCAGTAGCCGTCCGGATCCGTGATAAAATAGATTCCCATAGCCGGATTTTCAAACACAATACAGCCCATCTTCTCATGAAGCGCATGAGCCGCCTCATAATCCTCTGTCCGGAATGCCAGATGAAATTCACACTCTCCCAGGTTGTAAGCCTCAGGATGTTCCTTTAACCAGGTCAGTTCCAGAAGGAAATCTGTCGTATCATTGCCCAGATAGGCAATGATAAAGGAACCGTCCTCTGCCTCAATCCTTCTCTGCTCTGTCAGTCCCAGCGCTTCCTCATAAAACTTCAGACTGGCCTCCAGATCCTTTACATTATAGTTTTCATGATACATTTGAAATTTCATGCTCTCTTCCTCCTTTTCCCGCTTTTATTATACTGAAAAGGAGAAAAATTACAACAGATAAAGGAGAGTGCCCAGAATTCCCGTCCCGAAAATGATGAGCACAGGGCTGACTTTCCATTTCCGGAGCAGAAAGAAACTTCCCAGAAAAAGAACCGCCTCCACAATCCGAAAATCTGCGATCTGAAGATTTCCCAGTTCACTGTTAAAGAGAGCCAGCAGCAGCAGAGACATTCCCGCACCGGCAATCATGGCAACGATCGCCGGGCGCAGCCCTGTGAGTATCCCCTGCATTCCCTTCAGATTCCGATACCGGATATAGAGAAAGGAGAGCAGCAATACCAGCACAAAAGAAGGGAAGACGCAGCCGAAGGTGGCAATGACAGCCCCCGGCAGTCCAGCCACCTGAGTTCCCACAAAGGTAGCGCTGTTAATGGCAATAGGCCCCGGCGTCATCTCCGCGATCGTGATCAGATCGGCAAACTGCCCCATAGACAGCCACTGATTTGTCTCCACAATCTGGCTCTGGATCAGGGGAACAGCCGCATATCCGCCGCCAAAACTGAAAAGTCCGATCTGAAAAAAACTCCAGAACAGCTGCAGATAGATCATAAGCTCCCCTCCCTCTTTTCTTCCCCTCTGCTGTGGAGGAACCCGATCACTCCACAGATCAGAACAATGACAACAGCGCTCACCTTCAGAAAATAAGAGGCTATAAAAGATGCTGCCATCAGGAAGATCCACAGCGCACTTCCCGTCTTCCAGATATTCTGCGCCAGAGAAATCACCACGTCAAAAATAACAGCCGCCACCCCGGCTCTCATCACCTGCAGAGCCACCGCAATATACGGATTAGAAGAAAACTGATTATAGAAAACCGAGATCAGGGAAATGATCATCAGAGGCGGAATCACAGTAGCCACCGCCGCCGTCACCGCCCCGGAAATTCTTCTGACCCGGTATCCCACCACGATGGAGGCATTTACCGCAAGCGATCCCGGAGCCGACTGGGCAATAGCCGCCATGTCAAGCATTTCTCCTTCTTCCAGCCAGCCCAGTTCCTCTACAAACTTCTTCTTCATCATGGAAATGATCACAAAACCGCCGCCGAACGTGCAGGCACTTAAGACCAGATTTGCCCAGAACAGCCTGAGACAGCTGACCGGCACCTGCTTTCGTTCTTCTTTTTCCATCTGCCTGCCCTCCTTCCGTCCAGCCTATATCTCAAAACTGTTAAACATTCCGGCTACGCTCTCCGGATCCTCCGCCCGGCATACCCGCTCCATATTTTCCTCATCGCTCAGAAGTCCGGCAATCACCTGAAGTTTATCGATGTGGGAACTGTCATCCACAGCCGCCAGGGTGATCACTACGCGCACGGGACCCAGCTCGCTGCCAAAGTCAAGAGCCTGCCGAAGGGTCACAAGGCTGATGCCTGTTTTTAACACGTTTTCATCCGGCCTGGCATGCGCCAGGGCAAGTCCGGGGCCGATCACAATATACGGCCCGAACTCCTTCACCCCTTCTATCGTCTTATCAATATATCCTTTTTTGATATAACCGCTCTTAACCAGAAGTTCCCCGGATTTCACCAGCGCTTCCTCCCAGGTATCCGCCTGCACCTGCAGCAAAATATTTTCTGTCTCTATTATGCAGCCCATGTTCTCTCTCCTGTCACTTTAATCCCAGCCGCTCAAACTGCTCTGCCGGGCACTCATTTTTCTCCATTTCTTTGATCAGCTTCTCCGCCATCTGCTGCTCCAGCGCTTCATCCTGAAGAGGAGAACACTCGCCCGGATCCTTCTCCAGGTCAAAAAGCAGATTTCCAAAACGTCCCACTCTGTACTTGTCCTTTCCTTTTACCTTCAGGACTCTGCAGCCTTTCGTAAAAGAGAAGGGGGAAACCAGTTCTGCCGTTTTCAGTTCCTCCGGCGTAAACCTCTGGTTCATATGAAGCGGCGTCAGCGTATAATTGTAAATCTCATTTACTTTCTCCGGAAGAGGCGCCCTCATATAGACGTATTTTCCATCTGTGATATTTACATGTCCGCTGAACACGCCGAACAGAGCGCAATCCCTCACCTTTTTGTCCCGGGCTACGGTTTCTGCCAGATCCTTCCCCTGCATATCCTCCGGAACCTTCTGTCCGAAATAATTCAGAAGCGTGGGAGCCCAGTCGATCATCTGAACAAGAGCTTCTCTCCGCTCCCCTTTCACCCCGGATCGGGGATCCCAGATAAAGAGGGGATTATTGGCGATCTCATTATAATAAGGCATCTGGTTTTTCCCCCAGTGTCCATGCTCTGCCAGCAGGAATCCATGATCCGTCCCCACGATCAGCATGGTGTCTTTCCACATATCATACCGGTCCATCAGATCCAGCACCCGGCCCAGATTGTGATCGCACATGCTGACCAGCGCCTGGTACTGACGGCGGCAGTGGCGGATCGCCTCCTCATCCTCTTCCACCCGCCCTCTCGGCCAGTCAAAATGAGGTCCTTTATAATCTTCCGGATACAGATCCAGATATTTCTGCGGCGCATAGAAGGGTTCATGGGGATCAAACGTTTCCAGCTGCAGCAGCCAGTTGTCCGCATCCTTATTCTTCTCGATGAACTCACACCCCCGGTCAAAGCACTGGGTCTGAGGAAAATCTTTCTCTTCCCGGATATACTGCCGGTTCACCCAGTCATAGCGCCACAGACCGGATTCTCCGGTACCCGTCTGTTTCTGCGGCACCTTTACCACGGGAGGGATCTCCGGGCGCTCAACCTGCCCCTTCCAGTGATCTCCCTCCTGCCCCCGGATGATCTCCCAGGATGAATAGCGGTTATGATAGGTGGCGCCCCCATCCTCCCAGTAATGGAGATGGTCGCTGACCAGGTGGGTATATATGCCGTTCTTTTTCAGGATCTCCGGCATAGAATCATCAAAGGGCTCCAGCGGTCCCCACTCCCGGTGCAGGAAGTTATACCTTCCTGTATGAAGCTCTCTTCTTGCCGGCATACACGGCATGCTGCCCACATAACTGTTGTCAAAAACCGCCGTATGCTCTGCCAGTCTGGAAAAATTCGGCGCGATTGTGGTGCAGTCCGGACAGTACGGCGGCAGATAACGCTTATTTAAACTGTCATAAAATACAACTATCGCTCTCATAAAACCTACTTTCTGGCTGCCGGATAGAAGGCATCCACAATTTCTCCGATTTTTTTGGCAATCCCCGGTCCATCCATGATATTGACCACTTCTACCAGATGGGTGTTCTCGTCAAATTTCAGTCCTTCTGCCAGTTTTTTGGAGATTGCCACCACATCAGCCCAGTCCCGAAGGGAATTCAGTTCTCCCACAGCGGTATGCTTCACCTCCGCGTTAATGCCCTCGGCCACCAGGCCTTTCTTCACCAGCATTTCCGCCACTGCGCTGCTTCCCAGTCCATATCCGCATACAAACAATACATGAATCTTATCTTTCATCTTTTTTCTCTCCTTTTTCTTTCTTTATTCTTTATGCAAAGATACCGCCGATCCAGTTCATAATCTGGGTGATTGCCGGCCATACCGTACTGAAATCAAACATTCCGGACCAGCCCACTCCCTGAGGATACTGCATAAGGGAAATTGCCCAGATGGTTCCGAAAGACTGAATCATTCCCAGAAGGGTACAGCAGATAATAACCGCCTTGATTCCGCCCTTCTTATTTGCTACCACACCGATCGGACCGCCGGAGAAGAACAGAGGCACAAATCCCGGAAGCACCATGATCGGGCTCTTAATCAAAACCAGAATTCCAATACTGATCACCGTTCCGATCGTACAGAAGATAAATCCCAGCGTTGCCGCATTGGGTGAGAAAGGCAGAAGCGCTGCCACATCGATAGCCGGGATCGCATTCGGCACCAGCTTCTCCTGGATTCCCTTGAAGGATTCCGTCAGTTCCGCGCACATCATACGCACACCGGTAAGCAGGATCACCATGTCCATGGAAAATGCGATTCCCACGCTGATAATATATACGATCCAGTTGTCCTTTCCTGCCAGTTCCTGAATTCCGGAAATACCCAGAGGCGCCATGAATCCGCCCACAAAGATCCACATGATCACACAGGTAGCTACCACGTTGTTGTTGAAAATCGAAAGCCAGCCCGGCAATTTTAAGTTCTCTGCATCCTGTTCTTTCTTTCCAAAGAAATGGGCAATCTTTCCGAAGAACCAGATACCAATCTGCTGATTGTGGCCTACGGTAAATCCGGCTCCTCCCGTCACATCGTCACAGACTTTTGCCGCCAGCGTAGTGGAGTAAGCCCAGTACACACCCACCAGAACACCAGTGATCACAACTGCCGCCGCGTTGCCTACCATCAGGTTGGCAAGCACCAGCCACAGGACAGACTGGGCATGCGCCGTGCCCGCATTTCCGGTGAGGAACACACCCTTTGCCTTGGTATATTTTCCAAAATAGACCAGAATAATGTTTACCGCAAAAGCGATCAGAAACGCATACCCCATGAGACCGAAACGATCCCCCAGCGCTTCCTGGCTGGTCGCTTTCATCGCATAGGAATCCATAATATATCCCTGGATCCCCGTTGCCTCACTCACTGCTGTCACAATTGGTTTAAATGTGTTGGTGAACTGATTTCCTCCAAAAATCACCATCTGGATACCCACCATGGCGCTGATGGTTCCGGTGATCGTCTTCACCGTGCTCTCCCGCTTCAGCAGATAGCCGATACAGATCAGAAGACCGATCAGTATTACCGGTTTTGTGAGGAAATCATTCAGCAGAAAATCAAGTACTACATTCATTTACATACCCTCCCTTTTTCATAAAAAAATAAGATAAAACCACCCGTTTCCTTTTCTGGATAGTCTTATCTTATCATTTTTAGTCTATTTCAGTCAATATTACTCATATACTCTTTTGATTTTCGTATATTATAATAATTTTTTGACTATTTTTGACTATTTCCCTTTTCTCTTCCAAATATACGCCTGTTTTTCTTGTGCAAATTGCTCAAACCCTTCCACCTGCCGGTCTGTAATAATGTTCAAATAGCTGACCAGTTCCTTCGGTGTGACATACATAGCCGTTCTGTTAAACTTGGTGTGATCCGCCAGGATATACGTCTCCCGGGCGTTGCGGATACAGATATTTTTAATGTCATACTCATACTCATCTGCAGAGAGGGGTGCAAAATCCGCATCGAATCCCTTGATCCCCAGAAAAGCCTTGTCAAACCGGTAGGAAGCCAGCATCTTCGTCGTCTGCCTTCCCACCACAGACCGGGAGTATTCCTTAAAAAAGCCGCAGAGGAGAAACACATTGATCCCCCTTCTGGAGAGGGCTTCCAGCTGCGGAATACCATTGGTGATCACCGTAATGTCCCTGGCTGTAATACACTCTGCCATAGCCAGCGTCGTCTTGCCCGGTCCCAGAAAGATCAGTTCTCCATCCTGCACTTTGCTGGCCGCCAGTTCCCCGATCACTCTCATCGGCCCTGTGAGATTGCCTTCCTCCACCTTTCTCTTATACAGACTGACATCCCGGATCCTCTGTGCTCCTCCCCAGAGACGGCTTAAGATGCCCTCTTTTTCCATGGCAGCCAGATCCCTCTGAACGGTAGAGGGCGAAACCCCCAGCGCCTCCTCCAGCTGCTTTTTACTCACGATCTCATTTTCAGCCAGAAGCTCTTTTATCTTTTCTTTTCGCAGTTCGTAGGTCATATGCTCCCTCCTCTACAGCCGGGCCCGGGCCAGACGGGCCAGCCTCTCCCCGCAGGTCTCAAAAAACTTCCGATATGCGGCACAGAAACAGTGTTTCCCCTGCTCCCCTTCCCGGTATCTGCGGCAGCCTCCGCGGCACAGCGCTGCCCAGGGGCATTTCCGGCACTCCTCCGGCAGGGAAATCTCTTCCAGAAACCCTTTTTTCTCCCGGTTTCGATCGATTTCTTCCCATCCCTCCCGCTTTATATCTCCGATCTTCCACTGATCCAGCGCATAAAAATCGCAGGGATATACGCTTCCATCCGCCTCGATCACATAATTTTTTCCGCACCGCCCCCGCATATCGCAGGCCTCCGGCTCATAGCCGGAAAGCATATCCACATAATTGTCAAACTGGCGGATCCATACCTGCTCTCCCCTGCAGAGCTCGTCATACCACAGGTCAAAAATACGGCACAGAAAATCCCCATATTCTTCTCCGCTCAGGGAATATGCGCTCTTTTCTTTCCCGCCCAGCGGATCCATGCAGGGAATAAACTGCAGATGATCAAATCCCTGTTTTCGCAGGAAGCGGTATACCTTATCCGCTGTTCTGGCCACATCCCCGGTTACTACAGTCAGTATATTAAAGGGAACCCGATATCTGTTCAGGCTGTCAATCCCTTCCATCACCCGCCGGAACGTGCCCTCCCCCCGGATATTCTTTCTCCAGCGGTCATGGGTATGGATGGTTCCGTCCAGAGACACTCCCACCAGGAAACGGTTTTCCTGAAAAAAACGGGCCCACCGGTCATCCAGCGTATATCCATTCGTCTGAATAAAATAAAAGATTTCCAGATCATCTCTCTTCTGTCTCTTCACGCACTCCACAAACTCCTGAAAATATTCCAGGCCCCAGAGTGTTGGTTCTCCCCCCTGGAATCCGAACGTACAGCTTCCTTCTGCCTGCTGCAGAGCCTTCCGGATCAGCACTTCCATCGTCTCCCGGTTCATAAATCCATAGGAAGCTGTTCCCCGGTTTTCCATCTCATCACAGTAAAAACAGTAGGCGCAGCGCAGATTGCAGGCTCCGGAAGCCGGCTTGATCATCAGCGATAACGGCATCCTGCTTCCTCCCTTCTAATCATTCAGTCATTGTTTATGACTGAATTTTACCATAATGCGTCAGAATCGTCCAGTGCTTTCCTCTCAAAAGCGCATAAAAAATACCGCACCATGTATCTGCTCTTCACAGAATACAGGTGCGGCAGGGATTACTGCGCACACATTCTGGGAACGATCATGCCGTTTTTCATCCTGCATACGCTCCCGTACAGTTCTTCAAGACAATCCTGAGTCAGAACCTGATCCACCTGTCCCTCTTCCAGCACCTGTCCTTCCTTCAGGACCAGTACCTGCTCACAAAACCACTTCACATGGTTGGGATCATGCATACAGGCGATCACAAGACGTCCACTGTCTGCCATGTCCCGCAGGATCTCAAATACCCTCAGCTGATTTTTGAAATCCAGAGCCGATGTGGGTTCATCCAGGATCACTACCGGCGTATCCTGAGCCACTGCCCGGGCCAGAAGCACCAGCTGCCGCTGCCCGCCCGAGAGCTGGGTGTAGATCTTCTCTTTGATCGCACTAATCCCGATTTCTTCTATCGCCTGCTCCGCCCGTTCTGTGTCTGCTCTGGACGGATTTCCCAGTCCTCCCAGGTGAGGCGTTCTGCCCATGAGAACAACCTCCTCCACCGTAAAAGGAAAGGAGAGACGGTGCTCCTGAGGCACATACGCGATCTTCCGGCTCCTCTCCCTGCAGGAGAGTGCGGAAATATTTTTTCCGCCCAGCTCGGCCGCTCCTCTCTGCGGTTTCAAAATTCCTGTACAGCATTTCAGCAGCGTTGTCTTCCCGGATCCGTTAGGTCCGAACACCCCATGCATACCTGCCCCGCCAAATCCGGCGCAGACACCTTTCAGGATTTCCCCCTGTCCGTAGGAAAAATGCAGTCCCTCCACTCTGATCGTTTCACTCATTCAAAATACACCTTTCTGTTATGTCTCAGCAGGAAGATCAGATAAGGCGCTCCCAGAACTGAGGTGAGAATGCTGACCGGAAGTTCTCCCATGATCAGCGTCCTGGCAAGAGTATCACAGATTACCATGAAGATTCCTCCCAGACAGGCGGAAAAAGGAATCATATAGCGGTGATCCGGTCCGAGAATCATCCGCGCCGCATGGGGCACCATAAGTCCTACCCAGGAAATAATACCGGACTCTGCCACGCAGGAGGCTGTGAGAAAGGTAGCCGCAAGGATAAGGACAAACTTCAGCCTGCCGGTATGAATTCCCAGAGACCTGGCTTCCGCATCCCCCATGGCCAGCACATTCAGTTTCCATCCGCAGCCCCAGATCAGGACAAGTCCCCCCAGAGTAAGAAGAAAGAGCCGCACTGCGCCTTCCCACTCCGCCGTGTAAAATCCTCCCATCGTCCAGAAGGTAATCTCCCGGAGTTTACTGTCAGAAGCCATCACCTTCAGAAAATTCAGAAGCGCTGTAAAAACCGCTGAAACGATCATTCCCGACAGGATCAGCCGCACCACCGGCATATTTTCCCGGCTGTATGCCATTCCGTAAGCCAGAAGCATAGCCAGAACGGCGAATAAAAATGCGGCTGTATTTTTCGTAAGAAATCCCCAGGAAAATACAATGCTGGCCGCCGCCCCAAACGCCGCTCCCGAAGAGACGCCCAGAACATAAGGCTCCACCAGAGGATTGCGGAAGACCCCCTGAAAAACCGCTCCCGAAATGCTCAGAGCCACTCCGGTCATCGCGGCGGTCAGGATACGTGGAAGACGGATTTCCCACACGATCGTGTCCAGACTGGCATCCGGCCAGGTATTTCCCCGCAGGTGTGCAGAAATCACTCCCAGAATATCCCCTGTTTTCATCTCATAGTTGCCGAACTGCACAGCTCCGGCCAGAACTGCCAGGAAGACCGCAAGTCCTCCCCAGAGCCAGATACTTTTATGTTTTTTCCATTTACCCATATGTTTCATCCATCACATTCCAGGAAATTCTTCCATATCGGGTCAGATCCCGGTAGTACCAGATCTCCCCCCGCCTTTCCAGCCGTTCTTCCAGATAACTCCGCAGCTCTCTCTCTTCCCCGTCAGAAATCTCATAGCGCATCTTCATATCCTGAACCGCTCTCTCAAAGTCCGGATATTCCCGGTCAAAAGAAGTACCGGAAAGCATCGTAATATCACTGTAGATCCCCATCCGGCACAGCGTCTGGTAAAAGCTGTCAATCTTCGGTGCCTGACCCTTTCTGGTCTCCCGTCCCAATCGCTCCTCCAGAATCCGGCGGTCCCTCTCCCAGGAAGTTTCTCCCGCAAACCAGTACAATTCCACCCGGCCGCCGGCATGGCGGTTCATCTTTCTGACCGCCTCCTCAAAATCCGGCATCATCAGAGAATAAGAAGCAAGGATCAGATCGTACGTTTCCAGCAATTCTTCCGGAAGTTCTTCCCAGGTGTAGGGAAGTATCTTAATCTCTGTCATCTGCTCTTCTTCCATATGGCGGCACAGCAGTTCCCGCATAGCCCCGGAGGGTTCCGCCGCAGTCACACGGCACCCCCGCCCGGCCAGCGGAAGGGACAGGATTCCCGGGCCGCTTCCGATGTCCAGCACCGACATTCCCGGGGTTACTGCCATTTCCCCTGCTCTCTTTCTGCCGTCCTCCCAGATTCTGACGGAACTGTCATATCGCCGTGCCGCTTCCCGGTCTTCATACTGATTCTTCATATTCCCTCCTTAGAATCCCCGCGCATCCATCCAGTCCAGCTGCTGGATTTCTTTTATCTTCTGCGCCTCTTCGTCTGTCAGGCCGTAGAGTGTTTTGTGATACTCATTCAGCCACTCGCCCACCTGCACATCCGCAAACTGCTCCGGATACGCGGATTTCGCTGCAATCAGCAGAATCGTCGGGAATTCCAGCCGGAAATCTCCCCACCAGGTCAGAAGCCCCACAGAAGTCACCCTTCCATTCTTTACCGCAGATACATTCTGCAGGTTGGCGTAAGCCGGATCCTCCGATAAAATATTCGGATCGGGGCGCACGGAATTGGTACACAGGATCATCACATCCGGATCCAGCGTAATGATCTGTTCTGCGGACATATTTGTGCGCTCAGATTCTGTATATACATTCTTTATATTGGCATACTCCGTGCTGAATTTGGCGTCTCCGAAATTCTCTCCCCAGACTACACCCACACCCTCGTCCTTGCGAAGTCCGATATACATCACTTCCGGCTTTTCTGCTTCCGGTATATCCTTCGTTCGATCCTGGATCATGGAAACCTGTTCCTTCATATAAGAAATGATCTCTTCCGCCCGCTCCTCTTTTCCGAAGATTTCTCCCAGAAGTTCAATTCCTTCATAGTGATAATCCAGCTTTGCCTCCTCATAACAGCCCGGCCCGTTAATTACAAACAGCGGAAGCTTCATATCTTCCTCTATCTTCCGAATCGCGTCGGCAGTAACCTCACTGTCTTTGATATATTCACTGTTTCTTAAAATAACCAGATCCGGATCCGCCGCTGCCAGCGTCTCAAAATCCACAGCATCCGTGGGATAACCAATGATCGGAAGTTCCATGATCTCCGGGAAAAGATACAGACTGTCCCTCTCCTCCGGATCTCCCACTTCCGTGATCAGACCTCCGGTAGCGCAGATCTTATCTTCCACTCCCAGCGCCTTCATAGACTGCACCAGAAATCCTTTATCCAAAATAGCAACCCTCTGGGGATCTTCCGGCACTTCCACCTCTTCCCCTCTCATGTCTGTCAGGATTCTTCCCTTTTTCTGTGTCTCATCCGCTGCCTCCGCAGTCTGCCCGCTTCCTTTTTCATCCTCTTTTTTTGTTCCTCCGCAGCCGGCCAGTCCGCTTATCATCAGGCATCCGCTCAGCAGAAGCGCTGTCATTCTTTTTACTTTCTTTCTCATCTGTCTTCCTCCTGTTTTCTGCATATGTATCTTCACTCTATCATATCCCCCATACCGCCACAAGCCCCCCCGGGGGGATGAAACTTCCGCCGGCTCTGCACAAAAAAAACGGATACAGATCTGTTTCAGAATCTGCATCCGTCTTCCCCTTTATGCGCTGCGCGGCAGTCTGCCGCATTCTGCGCGCTCTTTATTTTTCTGTATTGTAACCATCCGGATTCTGGGACTGCCATCTCCAGGAATCCTCACACATCTCCTCAATCCCGTAAGCAGCCTCCCAGCCCAGCTCGCGTTTCGCCTTTGCCGGATCACAGTAACACTGGGCAATATCACCTGCACGGCGGGGTTTGATCTCATACTTGATCGCATGGCCGCAGGCCTTCTCGAAAGCCTTCACCACCTGCAGTACGCTGTAGCCGTTTCCGGTTCCCAGGTTGTAAATGCTCACACCTTCCTTGTCAGCCAGCTTCTTCACTGCCTTTACATGGCCAACTGCCAGGTCTACCACATGGATATAGTCCCGGACACCGGTTCCATCAGGCGTATCGTAATCATCACCGAATACTCCCAGACACTCCAGCTTTCCGATGGCAACCTGAGCCACATAGGGAAGCAGATTGTTGGGAATCCCCTTGGGATCCTCACCCATTTTGCCGCTCTTATGGGCACCGATGGGATTGAAGTAGCGAAGCAGGATCACATTCCACTCCGGATCTGCCTTCTGAATATCCATGAGGATCTGTTCCAGCATCCATTTCGTCCATCCATAGGGATTGGTGCAGGTTCCCTTGGGGCAGTCCTCCGTAATGGGAACAAAAGCGGGATCTCCGTATACCGTTGCGGAAGAGCTGAAAATGATATTCTTCACGCCATGGCTGCGCATTACATCGCACAGATTTAATGTTCCCGCAATATTATTCTCATAGTACTCGATCGGTTTTGCCACAGACTCACCTACAGCCTTCAGGCCTGCAAAATGAATCACTGCCTCTGTGTCGGACTCTTTCTCAAAAATTTTATCCAGAGCCTCTTTATCCCGGATATCTGCGTTGTAGAACGTCAGATTCTTTCCTGTGATCTCTTTCACTCTCTCCAGAGACTTCTCACTGGCATTGTAAAGATTATCTACAACTACTACATCATAACCTGCATTCAGAAGTTCCACACACGTATGGCTTCCAATATAACCTGCTCCGCCTGTCACCAAAATTTTCATTCTTATACCTCCTTTTGTTCTGCACCTGTCTTAATCCAGACAACGGGCGCCGTCTCCAATATCTACTACATAAAAGTCAGCCGCATAGCCGATCTTCTCCCTGTAGGCTTTCCCTACCTGATCGATAAACGCATCAATCTTGTCCGTCTCCACAATGCTCACCGTACAGCCGCCAAATCCTGCTCCGGTCATGCGTGAACCAATGACACCCTCGCATTTCCAGGCTTCCTCCGCCAGCGTATCCAGCTCAATCCCCGTCACCTCATAATCATCCCGCAGGGAAACGTGAGACGCATTCATCAACTCTCCAAAAGCCCGGATATCTCCCTGCTCCAGAGCCTTCACCGCTGCGATCGTTCTCTGATTCTCATAAACTGCATGCTTTGCCCTCTTTCGGCGAACCGGATCCTGGATCAGTTCTTTATTCGCTTCAAACTCTTCCTCTGAGAGCTCGCCTAACGACTTAATGGAAAGTCTGGTCTGAAGCTCTTCCAGCGCCTTCTCACACTCTGCCCGGCGCTCATTATATTTTGAGTCTCCCAGCCCCCTCTTCTTGTTGGAACAGATAATCACGATTCTTGCCCCCTCCAGTTTCAGCGGCGCATACTGGTAAGACAGATCGCTGGTATCCAAGAAAATGGCATGATCCTTTTTCCCCATGGCAATGGCAAACTGATCCATAATACCGCAGTTTACCCCGTTAAAATTGTTCTCTGCAAACTGGCCGATCAAAGACAGATCAATCATGCTCAGCGTATCATGTCCGAACATATCCCGCAGCATAACGCCGGTAGCCAGTTCCACGGACGCAGAGGAGGAGAGGCCGGAACCGTTGGGAATATTTCCAAAGAGCAGGATGTCAAAACCGTGATCCACCGCAAAGCCCTTCTCCCGAAAAGCCCACATAACCCCCTTGGGGTAATTCGTCCAGCCCGCTTCCTTCTTCCATACCAGATCCGACAGATCAGACTCCAGCATCCCCGCCTCCGGGAAATTCATAGAATAAAAGCGCAGCTTGTCATCCTCCCTCTTTTTAGCCAGAAGATAGGTTCCGATGGTCAGAGCACAGGGAAAAACATGACCCCCATTGTAATCCGTGTGCTCACCGATCATATTGACCCGGCCCGGCGCAAAGTAAGTTTTCACTTCCTCTGCCGCCCCGAAAATCTTCCGGAACTCTTCCATCAGTTTTTGTTTCATCCCGACTCCTCCTTTATTTATTTTAAAAATTTTGTTTTAAAACATTTTTGTTGTTCCTTTTGTATTATACTACATTCCCGCTCCGCGTAAAGCCCTTTTCTTTAATTTAATAGTAAAATTTCAGTAAAATATTTTGTGGATAATCACCAAAGTGCTCGCCAAAGATGTTCATACCTCCCGCATGCTCCGCCTCCTCTGCGATTCCCAGACGCACAGAAATATAAGGAAGCTCTGCCAGGCGGTAATCCTCCAGCCGAATATCCGACACCCTTTCCCCGTCCAGACAGGTTCCCTCCGGCTTCAGCGTCCAGGTCTTCAGACACCCATACTGAGTCTTTGTCACCGGCCACCACTGCGGACTGTATTTCCCCCTTCGTCCGCCAAAATCACTGGGACAGTTCCAGGTTCCCGCACAGATCCCGTTGACCCAGAGCGTCAGATCTGACGGACAGTTAAGATCATAATCCGACACCTCAGAGCAAAGTTCCGCCGAGATCTCCACCTGTTCCACTTTATTGTTCAGAAGAAAGGCATTGGGGAAACGGTATTCCACATATCCCTTTCCCAGCCACAGAAGCTGCGCCTCTGTCCTCCCCGGATTATAAAAACACCGGGGCTCATCCTCCTCATCGATCAGCCCGTCCGGTCCCACGATCCCGCAGGTGGGCTCCGCCTGATAATCTACAAAATTCCCGATCGGCATGGAGATCGTCTCAACCCTCTTTCCCGCATTTTCCGAAGCGCACAGATCAATGGATATTCCGCCGCCCACTGCAGAACAGATCTTCATCGATCCTCTGGTTCCGGGTTTGAGGCTGGTCTTTAAAAGGCCTGCCTCCTCCAGGATCCGCACATGATTTGCCGCGGAGGAAGGCGGAAGTTCCAGCCGTTCTGCAATCTCATTTACATTCAGGTTCTGATACTCAAGAAGTTTTAAAATGTCGATGCGCACCTGAGATGACAGTGCCTTCCCCAGTTTTACCAGTTCTTCTCCCCGGGTCAGACTGAACTTACGATCTGTCTCTTATACACATCTCCGAGCCCACGAGACCGTACTAGATCTCG
>URYM01000023.1 GCA_900552095.1 uncultured Blautia sp.
CTCTGCCTCTGATCCAATTCCAGGAGAACCCGGCTTCTTGCCTTCTTTTCCGCCTCCGTCAGCTGCCCCTCCATGGCCGCCGCCTTCGTCCCTTCTCTGCGGGAGTATGGGAAGATGTGGGTCTCGAAGAATCCGATCCGCTCTACAAAACTTCTGGACTCCTCAAAATCTTCCTCCGTCTCCCCCGGAAAGCCCGTGATCACATCTGTAGTCAGTGCCGGCCTGTCATAATATTTCCGAAGAATACGGCAGCACGCTTCATACTCTTTTGCCGTGTATCTGCGGTTCATCGCCTTCAGTGTCCTGCTGCAGCCGCTCTGCAGAGAAAGGTGAAAATGCGGACAGATCTTCGGCAGTTCTGCAATCGCCGCTGCAAACTCCTCTGTCACGATCCGGGGTTCCAGAGATCCCAGGCGGATCCGGCTGATCCCTTCGACCTGATGTACTGCCTGAATCAGGCTCAGAAGAGTCTCCTTTCTCTCCTCAGGAAAATCTACTCCGTAAGAACTCAGGTGAATCCCTGTAAGAACTACTTCCTGATAGCCATTCCCCGCCAGAAGTTCCACTTCCCTGCAGATCTCCTCCTTCTTCCGGCTGCGCACCCTTCCTCTTGTATAAGGAATAATACAGTAACTGCAGAACTGATTGCAGCCGTCCTGCACCTTGATATACGCTCTGGTATGCTCCGCCGTCCTGGTGATGGAGAGTTCTTCATATTCATTCGTCCTGTTAATGTCGATCACCCGGCTGGCATGACGGCTCTCCCAGGCCTCCTCCAGTACAGAGACAATTTCCTTTTTCTTATTATTACCCACGATCACGTCCACCATCTCATCGGCTTCCAGCTTATCCTGTCCATCCTGCACATAACAGCCTGCCGCCACAACCAGTGCCTGCGGATTCATCTTTTTGGCCTTATGCAGCATCTGACGGGATTTCCGATCCGCAATATTTGTCACCGTACACGTATTGATAATATAAGCATCCGCGCCCGGAGCAAAAGGAACAATCTCATATCCGGCCGCTTCCAGCTGCTGCTGCATTGCTTCCAGTTCATACGCGTTTACCTTGCACCCCAGATTGTGCAGCGCAATTTTTTTCTTCACAATATTCTCCTCTCTTGCCCTTGACTTCTTTCCCTGATAACGGTAAAATAATCTTGAAAAAACTATAATTTACCTACAATAGGGAGGGTCTTTTATGAAAACAGTACAGATATCTTTAAATTCTATTGATAAAGTAAAATCTTTCGTAAATTCTATTTCAAAATTCGACTTTGATTTCGATCTGATCTCCGGAAGATACGTCATCGACGCAAAATCCATCATGGGTATCTTCAGCCTGGATCTGTCCAAACCCATCGATCTGAGCATCCACGCAGAGGGCGAACGTCTGGACGAAGTACTTCAGCTGCTGGATTCCTATCTTGTAAAATAATCGAAAACAGTTCTTTTCCATTGCCCGATGGGAAATGGAAAGAAAACCGGGGATGATTTCAGAATTCAGCCCCGGTTTTTTATTTCCTCTCGCCTTTTCTCCGATCCTATTCCACCAGGATCGTCTCCGCTGTCTCTACCGCCGTCTTCATCATCTCATCAATGCAGTCCTGAAGCTTAAGCTCTGACTTTTTAATATATTCCAGATTGGGCTTTGTCACCGGATGTTTTGCCACAAAGATGGTACAGCAGTCCTCAAAAGGCTGGATTGAAGTCTCGTAGGTATCGATTTTCAGCGCAATATCCACAATTTCCTGCTTGTCAAATCCAATCACCGGACGGAATACCGGCATGGTGCAGACTTCATTGGTAGCCGCCAGGCTGTGCATGGTCTGGCTTGCCACCTGCCCAATGCTCTCGCCGGTGATCAGTCCCAGACAGCCATCCGTCTTCGCCAGTTCTTCCGCAATCTTCATCATATACCGGCGCATAATAATTGTCAGCTCATCATGAGGACATTTTTCATAGATTGCCAGCTGGATCTCCGTGAAATTCACCACATGAAGATGGATGGGGCCGCTGTATTTTGCCACCAGCCGGGCCAGATCCACCACTTTCTGTTTTGCCCGCTCACTGGTGTACGGCGGCGCATGGAAATAAACCGCATCAATCTTCACTCCCCGCTTGGCGATCATATAACCTGCCACCGGGCTGTCGATCCCTCCCGACAGAAGAAGCATGGCCTTTCCGTTTGTCCCTACCGGCATGCCTCCCGGCCCGGGAATGCTCTGGGAATAAATATAAACCTTATCCCGGATCTCTACCTGAAGGAAGATTTCCGGATGGTGCACATCCACCCTCATCTCCGGAAAAGCATCCAGAACCATACCGCCAAACTCGCAGTTTAACTCCATGGAAGTGCCGGGATAACGTTTGTTCGCCCGCCGCACATGCATTTTGAAAGTCTGATTGTGTACCGGATAAGCATGATTTAAGTATGCAATCAGATCTTTTCCCAGTTCTTGCGGCTCCTTGCTCTCCACGATCACCACCGGACAGATCTCCGCAATACCAAATACATGCTGAAGCGCCTCGATAGTCTCCTCGTAATCAAAAGTCCCCTCGGTATTTACATAAATCCGTCCCATTTCCTTCGTGATGGAAAAATCCCCCTCCACCTTTGCCAGCGCCTGGTTCATCCGGGCGATCAGGGTATCTTCAAAAATGTACCGGTTTTTTCCTTTTATACCGATCTCTGCATATTTTATCAGAAATGCTGTAAACATCTTTTCTTTTCCTTTCTCTATCTTCTCGTAAAACGCCGCAGTACCGGAAGAACCTCCGCCAGAACCGAAAGCGCATAATCAATCTCTTCCTCCCGGGTCGTCTCTGCAAAAGAGAACCGCACCGCAGACTCCAGTTCTGCCCTGGAAAGCCTGATCGCCGTCAGCGTAGGACTGCCGCTTCTCTTATGGCTGGAGCAGGCACTTCCGGTAGAAATATAAATTCCGCGTTCCTCCAGCGTGTGCAGAAGTACTTCGCTTCTCACCCCCAGAAAAGACACATTCAGAATATGGGGCGCATCTGCTCCGGGATCTCCTCCGTGGATCACTGTCTGATCCAGTTTTCTGATCCCTTCCGCCAGCCGCAGCTTTAACCTTCTCATATGCTTCTCATTTTCTTCCAGATTTTTGTATACGCAGGCTGCCGCTTCGCCCAGTCCCGCAGCTCCCGGCACATTATCCGTGCCGGAACGGAATCCTCTCTGCTGTCCTCCTCCATAGATATAGGGAAAAAGTTTCACCCCTTCCCGCACATAGAGAAAACCCGTCCCCTTTGGTCCATGGATCTTATGTCCGCTGACAGACAGCAGATCGATCCCCATTCGTTTCGGACAGATTCTGTACTTGCCATAAGCCTGAATGGCATCCACATGAAAATAGGCCCCCGGGCATACTTCATGAACAAGTCCGGCAATCTCCTCAATGGGCTGTACGGCTCCCATCTCATTATTTACATACATAACAGAAACTAAAATCGTATCTTTCCTGAGTGCTTTTTTCAAATCTTCCAGAGAAATGTGCCCTTCTTTGTCCACTCCCAGCCGGGTAACCTCAAATCCCTGCTCCTCCAGAAAAGAAGCGGGGGCCGATACCGCCGGATGCTCGATCGCCGTGGTGATCAGATGGCGTCCCTTTCTCTGATTGGCCAGGGCCGTCCCGATCAGCGCCCAGTTATCGGACTCGGTTCCTCCGGAGGTGAAATAAATCTCTTTCGGCTCCGCTTTTAAGGTCTTCGCAATCTTCTCCTGCGCCTCGCGGACATACCGCTCCGCCTCCACGCCTTTCCTGTGCATGGAGGAAGGATTCCCATAGTCCTCCAGCATGGTTTTCCTCACAAGTTCTGCCACACTCTCGTAACAGCGGGTTGTGGCTGAATTATCAAGATACGCTTCCATCAACTCTTCTCCTATTCTTCCAGCAGATACATCAGCACAGACAAAAGGGTAAAGCCCGCTGTCTCGGTGCGCAAAATCCGTTTTCCCAGTGTGATCGGCACAATTCCTTTCGCCAGTGCCAGCTCAATTTCTTCCTTCTCAAAACCGCCCTCAGGGCCGATGAAAATCCCCACGCTCTGCCCCGGTTTTACAGAACTTAAGATCTTGCGGGTAGCAGCCATATTTTCCGCCATTTCATAGGGGATCAGCCGAACGTCCATAGAAGCGGCATACTCCGCCGCCTGAGAAAAATTCATAACCGGGCTTACCCTGGGAATGATCATCCGCTTCGCCTGTTTGGCCGCGCTCTCCGCGATTGTCTGCCAGCGCTTTCTCTTTGCCTCTTCCTTTTTCCCTTCCAGCTTCACCACCGCCCGGCGGGTTGCCATCGGGACAATCTCACAGGCTCCCAGTTCCACTGCTTTCTGAACGATCAGCTCCATCTTATCATTCTTGGGAAGCCCCTGAAAAAGAGTGATCCGGCAGGGCAGCTCCAGTCCGCTCTCCTGACCGTAGAGGATCTCTGCCAGAATCTCTTCCCTGCCTATCTCCGCAATCCTGCAGGTATATTCCATCTTTTCCCCGTCGCTGATGCAGATCTCTTCCCCCGCCTTCATCCGCAGCACATGGGCAATGTGACTGACATCGCCCCCTGTAATATGAATCCTGTTCTCCTCTATCTGTTCCGGTTTCACAAAAAAACGGTACATATTCGCCCCTGCTTTCCTTTTCTTACTTTCTGGCCGTAATGGAGACCCACTCGCCCTGCCGGGTCACTTCCAGCACAGTCATCCCCGCGTTCTCCACCGCCTGACGGACTTCCGCTTCTTTCACATCCAGAATGCCGGAAGTGATATAAAGCCCGCCGGGCTTTAACTGATGAACGATCACCGGTGTCAGAGGAACCAGCACGCCTGCCAGAATATTGGCCACCACAAGATCGTAGGCCTCATATCCAACTGCATCCTGCACTTCTTTGTCATCGATGATATTTCCGATTATCAGTTCAAATTTCTCCGGTGCAATGCCGTTCGCTTCCTTATTCTCCTCCACAGCCGGGATTGCACAGGGATCCAGATCCGTCCCCACTGCATGTTCTGCCCCCAGCATCAGAGCGATGATAGACAGAATCCCGCTCCCTGTTCCCACATCCAGAATACGGGTGGTGGGAGTTACATATTTTTTCAGCTGACGGATACACAGCTGAGTCGTCTCGTGCATTCCTGTTCCAAAGGCTGTACCCGGGTCAATATGAAGGATCATTTTTCCCCTGTCCTCTTCCGATACCGTCTCCCAGGAGGGAATGACCAGAATATCATCAATATAGAACTGTTTGAAATACTTCTTCCAGTTGTTGATCCAGTCAATATCCTCCGTCTCATCCACCGAAACACTTCCCTCTCCGATGTCACAGAACATCCGCAGGGATTCCAGTTCTTCCTTTACTTTCTCCAGGATTTTCTCCTCCTGCTTCACTTCTCCGTCCACGATCAGACGCCCTTCCTCATCTTCCTCTACAAAGAAGTTCAGATAAGCAATCCCATCATCTGCCGGTGCATCCGGCATAATGTCCACAAACATCTGCTCCTTTTCCCAGGCTGTCAGAGGCACGCTGTCCTCGATCTGCGCTCCTTCCAGTCCCAGATCATAAAGTGTGCTTATAATAATATCTTCCGCTTCCGTCACGGTTTTGATCCTGAATTTTTTCCACTTCATCTCGCTTCTCCTTCCGATAGTGCGCTTATTATCGTATTTATCATACACGAATCTTTCTTTTCTGTAAAGGAAAACTGCCGCCCCTTTCTCATCCGGGCGGCAGTTTGTTCCTTCTTTCGTCTACACTCTCTCTTTTACACTTTCCGTGATATCATGAGTCTTGGTTACTACAGTATCCCGCAGCCCTCTTCCTCCGCTGACTTCTTCCAGCTCATCCAGTTCCAGCTCCTGTACTTCCGGCACTTCTTTTTCTTTCTTTTCTTCCATTTTTAATACTCCTTTTTCTTCTTTTTGTAAATGATCAGTCCGCCTCCCGCTGCCAGCGCTGCCGCCAGAAGAAGGATCCAGACAAGGATCTGCACATTATTTCCCGTGTCTGCATTGTCACCGCTGCCCGGTTTGTTGGAAGAGCCTCCGCCGCTTCCGCTGCCGCCGTCTCCCTGATCCGGAGTATCTGTGGGTTCCGGCGTGGGGGTAATCTCACTTCCCGGTTCTCCCTGCTGTACGTCAATTTCCATGGAAGCCGTAAGGAATGCATCGCTGGTCAACGTAAGCATATTATTTCCTTCTCTTCCATTTCCTTTTTCTTCCAGCTCGATTTCCGGACTCTTCGGTTTTAACACTGCCGTCAGGGTCGTCTTTCCCGTCTGCAGTCCCCGGATCATTCCATTTGCATCCACTTCTGCAATTTCAGGATCTGCTGTACTCCACAGAATCTCCAGATTATAATTGGTAAGCGTGGTAAATTCATCAAATTTCATCAATTCAGAAGCCACACTGGCGGAAACAGATTTATATTCTCCTGTCTTTACTTCCAGAGTCTTTCCGTCCTCCAGCGTGATGCCGGTAATGCTGCGGATCCGCTCCATATCGGCCGCCGGAGTCCTTCTCTCCAGAGAAGCCGACGTCATCCCGCCGGTCGCTGCCACTGCATACAGCGTCAGTTTTTCCACCGCATCTCCTGCGGATTCTTCTGCACTGTCCGTATAAGCCATAAACATATCGTCTGTGACTGCAAGCTCTGTGCTTAAGGTTACTTTCTCTCCCGGCGCAAGGGGCGGCACGCTTACCGTGGCAAGCGCTTCTCCTTCTGCGGTGGCTGAAATCTTAACCTCCTGCTCCGCCACTGTGACTCCGGAAGAATTCATCATCTCAAATTCTGCCGTCACGCTGTCCCGGCTTGTCTCCTGCGTCAGTTCCATATTACTTAAGGTTAAAGAAACAGGGATCTCACCGCTTTCACTGATCGAGTCGATGACCGTTTCGCCTGACTTAAGCTCTGCTGTCACGCCCCACTCCTTCTGGCCTTCCGGCACCTGGAATGTGAACGAATAAACGCCGCTCTGTCCGCTGTAAAATTCCTCAAAAGATTCATTTAACAGCTCTGTTCCCGCCTGATCCTTCACAACCAGCTGAAGATTCTCTGCATCCGCAAAGCCTTCATTTCTCAGAGAAATCCGTCCTCCGTTTTCCCCTTCGATCACATCGCTGATTTCCAGCTGTTCCAGCACAGGCCGGCTGTCCGGAACTGCTTTAAAGCTTACCAGATCACAGCCCGTCCGCGGTGTGGAGGAAGCGGTATCTTCTGCCTCGTTTTTCGATGCCATCACTACCAGATTTCCGCTGTCATCCACCGCAAAATCCACATTTCCATAAATTGCTTCCGCTTCGGTTACCCGCGTTCTTCCGCTCCAGGTTCCCTGCTGCAGGCGGCTTCCATAGATCTGGGTCTGCGTGCTCTGATTCTCCGCCAGTTCTGCCTCCGGGCTGTGAGGATCAATTCCCTCTTTCAGCATGGGGGCACTCTCTGTCCACAAAAGATAGGTCGCAGAGTTGTCCGCACTGGTATGAATGTCAAAGCTGCTGATGGCACGGCCGGTGTTCTGATCTTTTTCCGCGTCCTCTGTGACATCTGCATAAGACTGGATCACATAAGGAGGCACATAACCGCTGTCTTTTGACTTATTCAGGTAATAAAATTCCTGACCTGCCGCCTCGCCTTTGATATACGCGCCCAGGCCTACAATACTGCTGAGGTTTAACACAGAAATCTGTCCTTCCGACTGATAAGCCAGAAGGGTTCCCTGATCGGAACGGGACAATTTCACACTGCTCTCCTCTACTTTATTGGAGGTAATGATGACCGGATGCATAAAGATATCATCCTTGTAATCATAGAACTGGATATACACATCCCTGTCTTCGGAGGTAGCGCGCACACCATCTTTATCAAAAATGTATGCGAAAATCGCCAGCCCGTAATAGGTAATCACATCCGTGTCAACCACCAGTCCCTCATTCTGTCCGGAAGTGGGCGGAATGATCGTGGGCTCTTCGGTCCAGTACCCGTCTTCATCAAGACTCTCCTCCACCGTAATGGCCGGGGGCAGATTCAGGAATCCCTGTCCGTACCAGTTTTCCTCATACTGAGCAAAACTCTCCTCCGTAACCATGCCGGATTCAATAATGGCCTGCTTTTCTTTCTCTGTATAAGTATGACGCCAGGTTTCATTTTCAAAATCATAGAACTGATATGCCATCAGGCTGTACGGATAAATCGCATCTCCCACAACGCCCTCTGCATTGTCTGTCGCTTCATACTCATTCTTTGCATAGTACATCAGCATACGCTGCTGCTCACCATCGCTGTAGTAGGAAATCTTTGGCTCCACATCGGCGCAGAAATCTTCCTCGGTCGTCTTGGTCGCTTCCTGAATTTCCCCAAAGGTCTGTTTCTCTTTGTCGAAAATTGCCGTGTGAATATTTCTTGCGGAAAGCATCGTCAGCAGGTTCTCACCGGAAGCAAATTCCCGGTCTGCCGCAGACCAGGCTACCATCAGTCTGTTATCACCCATTTCGGAGATTACCGGAGAATCATCCAGCATACCGTCATTTTCCAGCAGTTTCGGCTCACACCAGGTTTCATTTTCGTAAATGGTGTAATACAACGCCATCTGGTTTTCTGATACCGGACGGGACGTATCCACATCCAGGTAAACAGCCAGCATCTTATTTCCTCCCAGATTGGCCATCTGTACATCCGGCATCGTATAATTGCCTTTGCGCAGAACCATTTCCTGAAGACCGGAGACTGCTGCCCGCGCCGCGCCGCTGTTCCAGCCGCTGCGCTCATTTAAATAGCTTCGATCTTCTGCCGTAAACGTATCTACGCTGTCATAAAGAGCCGTATCATCCGACATGGCTGCTAAGAGTGCCTGACTCGCGGATTTGCCGCCACTTAAGTCAATATCTGCCATATTGTAATCCCAGCTCTTGCTAAGACCCAGGATCTTAATGTGCAGACCGCCGGTCAGCTTTAATACCTGTGAATTCTGATGCGTCTCATCCGGATTTGCATAATACTTCAGATCAAACAGAGCGGTCGCATGAAGTCCCACACTGGTGCTCAGAAGCGAAAATCCCACATCTCCCGCCAGCGTCAGCTTCGGTTTCACGACAAATTCCCCGTAGAAATCCAGCTGCCGGTCTTCATTATCCATGTCAGAATCAAAAATATCGATCTTACGGATACCGTCTGTCTCGGTTCCCCAATCAGAGATGTAGAGTTTCTCATCTCCTCTCTGGCGCACTTCCAGCATCACGCTGCTGGTGTCCACACCGGCCCCCACTGTGATGGTCACATCAAGGCCGATCGGGGTGGCAAAGACAAATTTCACATCCGCTCCGCCGGTCACATCCGCTGCCAGCATCATGCTTGCAAAGTACCACTGCGCCTCCTCATTGTCATAATTCAGCTGAATGGTCAGATTAAAGCCCAAATCTACGGAAGCGTTCACCGCCATCGTAACCTTGGTCGTCTTCTTCTCCTCTGCGCTGGTCACCGCATTTTGATAAGCGGTCTCCTTTGCCTCCAGATCCGTTGCTGCAGCCTCTACTGCCTTCTTCTTATCATCCGCTTTTAACAGCAGTACTTCTTTCTTGGCCGGATCTGTCTCGTTGGCATACGCTTCACTTGCCTCCTCCAGCTCTTTCTGAGCCGTCTCAAGACCGGTTCGCGCCTCTTCTTTCGCCAGCGCCGTTCCTGTAACACTGCCTGCCGGAATCTGATCTTCCTGGGGCTGCTCTTCGCCGTCCTCGCTGTCGTAAGCCTTCTCAAACCGATCGCTGACAGAGATTAACTTGACTCTGTATTTTGCTCCCGTTTTTGCTTCTTTCAGGATCGTATCCGCCACATACTCACTGGAATCCATATTTCCGTCCCAGTTCATTCCGAAAAGGGCATTGATATTTCCCAAAATAGAAGCTGCACTGGCCGTAATCTTAAAGCTGTTCAGGAAGCTGATCGCGCCCAGGCCTTTGAGCACGGTAATTCCCGTCTCGTGTTCATAATATCCCACATCATTCTGATCCAGGAACTGCACCGTCACCCGGCTGCCCGGCTCTAAAATAACAGGTGAGCCTTCTCCCTGGTTGATGTTGCTGGGATTAAAGCTGAACTTAAATGTTCCGCTGTTCTTTGTCTGCTCGGTTTCTTCCTGCTCTGCCCAGATCTCCTGACCATAGGAAGATCCGTCCTTTTTATAAAAGCGCAGAACTGCTTTTGTGGGCTGAACCGCCGGAGTCTCCCCTGCCGCCGACACCGTCAGCACATAATCGATGTCTCCGGAAACAACCTCTGCTCCTGCTGTCGATCCCCCGTCTTTCCGGGCCAGGCTTCCGCCCACCCGTTTGATTCCGGTGTAGGCATCCAGCTTCGGACGTTTGGACACCTCCGGATTCTGAATGAAGTTATAGCTGACGCCATTATAAGATACCGCCACCATCACATAGTCTCTGGGCTCCATCGTCGGATCTTCAATGTCATATTTTCCATTTTCATCCGTCTGCACCATGATCCCATTTGCAGTGACCGTCGCTCCGGCCAGCACTTTGTCCGGAATCGTCTCTCCGGTCACAAAAGCGGTATCCCGGATAAAGAGCGTTCCCCGCAGCGGGGAAAGATCCTCCGGCTCTGACTGAATGAACTCATAATTCAAAAGCGTCTCCGTAAGCTTCGGCGTAAAGGTGAGTATATTTCCCGTCACCGGAGTCATCGGTGTGTAACCGCTGTCTTCCAGCGCCTTTACTTCCTCGTCGTCAAGCATTCCATCCCCGTCTGTATCTCCGGTTCTCTCATACCAGACTGTTTTATATCCCTCCTGCGTCAGCGCCGAAATCGCCAAAGGCTGGAATTTGGCGGCGCCCAGGATCGTCATCGGAGTCTCCGGATCTCCGGCCACCCCTTCGCCCTCTTCCGGAATATAAATTACGCTGCCCGGGAAAGTCAGAATCTCATTTCCCTCCTCGTCTTTGCCCGGGATCTTATCCAGGTTCGCCCCATTCTTTTTCGCCGTCACCTGAACTTTGGGGGCTTCCAGCTGTACATAGACAAACGTATCTTTCTGCGGAGTCAGTTCCATTTCTTCCGGCATCACCGCATTTCGCTGTGTACTTGTCAGGTCTTTCCAGCTGTACGTTTCCCCGTTCACCACACAGTCCCGGCCTTTTCCGGCTTTGATCTGGCTTTCCAGCGTACCCCTGATGGAAAGGTTGTCCATCACACCTGCTTCAATGCGGCTGACTGCCTTGTCCTGCCCTTTTGCCACCGCAGAAACACGCACACAGTCCAGCGCCTTACAGCTGATCATCTGGCCGGCATTTCCGCTGGTATAAGAATACTGCGCTCCCTCTGTGGAGGTATTTGCAAGATAAACGCTGGTCTCTTTTACCTTGAATACCGGATACATCGTAAATGTATTATTGTGGAGATAATCTTTATATTTATTGAGAAAATCTTTGGTAAACGTGATCTGCGATAATTTTAATACGTCGCTTTTTTTCTTTCCATTTACCAGTCTTACCCCTTCCAACACCGCATTTTCCCCGCTTACCGGCACGCCAAGAGAATTTTTCTCCCCGCTGTACTGTACCGGAGCAAATCCGACGTTAGAAGACGTTTTTCTCAGACGCAGCTCATTGCCCGCATCGTTGCTGGCGCTTGCAAATTTCAGCTCACCCAGCTTGATCCTTTTCTTGCTCTCTGCATCCCCCGGCGCCTGATTCCCCGCATATCCGTACCACTGCTCCACATAGGAATTCTGATCCTCCACGGAGTCATTATTGATCACATAGGAATACTCCGGATAGCTGACTTTCACGCTGTTGACTTTTACCGTCGTATAATCGTTCTTCCCGAGGTTTCCAAAACAAATGGAAATGTGCCTGTTCGTCCCTCTCGCCTTATCCTCCAGGGGAATTTCCACCGTCACATTATTCATGTTTTTTGTCTTATCGGGAAGTCTATAGATCTGAAGAATCTTGAATCCTTCCTGGATACACACTTCCAGGTAGCCTTCCTCGCTGCTGAACCAGCGATCTTCACAATCCACCTCTTCCTTCCATTTTCTGCCGCCTCCGCTGGACAGGTTCAGCGTAACCTTATCTGCCATTGTCAGATCCATACTGTTCCGCGAAGTGACATTAAATGACCCGGAGCTCTTGATCCCCCTGACTTCCTTTGTGCCGGAATCAAAGGAAACGCTCTCCTCACCGGAACTTTTCTCTTCTGCCAGGACAGCTTCTTCGGGCGTCTCTACGATATGTACCGCAACCACTTTCTGGTCTTCTGCGATCTGGCCACCTTTTGCTTCCAGTCCCACATAAAACACCCTCTCTTCTCCTCTGTCCTCATTTGGCAGAATGGGAATGCGAAGCGTCTCCTCGGTATCTCCCTGTGAAAAGACCAGCTCTTTTTGTGTTTCTGTATAGTCTGCACCTGCAATAGCTGTATCGCCGCCAGTTGCCGCGTAGACTGCTGCAAACTGCTCCACTCCGGAAGTGCGGTTCACACGGATTTCTGCATATGCTTCGTCTTCACTCACATAAACATCCGTACTCTCCACACCAAAAATCTGCGGTTCTTTTTCATCATTATCTGCAATATTTAAATATCCCGTATTGCTGTCTCCCGGCCCGGCTCCCTGCGCCTGATACAGAAGAAACATCACCTGCTCTTCTCCCTCGCTCAGCTCGTCGTCCAGAAGTTCAATTTCCACTACTTTTTTATACTCACCAGGGGCAAAGGTAAAGGTATAGCCCGTTCCGGAGATCAGATCTGCCAGACTTTCCATTTCTTCCTGGCTCTTCTGGGACATCTCTTCCACTCTCTTGGCCTGCGCTTCTGTTCCCTCTGTCTCTCTCCAGTTTAATTTGACCGAATCCTGATTCAGGAAAATGTCCCTGGCGGCCTGGAGAGAACTCTTGCCTTCCGGAACCTGATACTCGGCTCCGTCTGCAAAATTTTCATAAGTTCCGGGAGCCTCTGTAGGCGTTGTCTCCGGTTCCTGTTTTGCCTCTTCTTCTGGCTCCTTGGTCGGCTCCTCCTCCGGTTTTAAGCCTGTATCTGCCTCTTCTTTCAGCGCATCCGCTTCTTCCTGCTCTTTCTGTTCCTCCAGCTCAGCAGCTTCCTCCTCGCCGATCGCCTCATACTGATCCATAAGAGTTCCAGATTCATCCTCTTTCCGGAGCGTCTGCGATAAAAATGCCCCTTCTTTTACTGTCAGTATATAATCCTTGCCGTAGAGGGCGGATACATCCACCGCTTTGAGCGAAACGCGGGCTTCCTGATCTCTGGCTCCCTGACGAAGAATCGTCAGTTCCATCTTCTCTCCCTCTGTTCCGGTAAGCTGCGGCTCACCAATCGTAAAGGCCCCTTCCGGATATTGCCCGGAAGCATCCAGAAGAGTCTGCGCCAGCGCTTCTTCTTCGGCCTGTTCTTCTGCCCAGGCCTCAACCAGCGGGCCGGTGTCTGAAAGAAGCATGGCACCGCACAGACTCAGCGCCAGCACAGACTTTTTTAACTGTCTCTTTTTCACATTTTTCTCCTCCCATTTTATTTTTCTTTTTTATTTTAATAAAAGAAAAGGACAAATCAATGGACTTGCC
>URYM01000024.1 GCA_900552095.1 uncultured Blautia sp.
AGATCTAGTACGGTCTCGTGGGCTCGGAGATGTGTATAAGAGACAGATATTATCCCCGCAGTGAACAGGCGGCGAGCGTGCTGGAGGTTCTGCGCCTGGAGGCAGATTACCGGAAGGTTAAGATAAAAACAAGGGAAGAAGTTACGGAAATTCTTCCGCAGAAAAAAGGATTTCTGGTTAAAACGGAAGGGTGGTCCTATCCGGCAGATGCGGTTGTCTGCTGTCTGGGAAGTCCCGCCTCGGGTGTGAGCGGTTCTTCTTCGACAGGCGCCAGGCTGGCGGCCGGGCTGGGACATCAGGTGATCCCTTTTGCCCCTGCTCTCGTAGGCCTTCGCTGCCGGGGAAGTTTTTCATCCTGGGCCGGGATCCGGACAGAGGGAAGCGTAACGCTTTGGGTGGAGGATCAGATCTGCGCCCGGGCGGAAGGAGAACTGCAGCTGACAGAGTACGGTATTTCCGGAATTCCGGTCTTTCAGGTGAGCGGCGCTGCGGTCCGAGCATCTTCCGAAAAGAAGAAAACCTTTCTTCAGGCAGATTTTTTTCCGGAGTATTCTGAGCAGGAACTGGCTGCGCTTCTGGCCAAACGTCAGGAAGACTGCCCCTATAAGACAACCGAGCAGCTTTTCTGTGGGCTGCTTCCCGGGAAGCTGGTTCGTGTGCTTTTTAAGGGGGCTGCTTCTCCGGAAGAAGCGGCGCGCCGGGCGAAGAGGCGGATGCTGGAGGTGATGGGAGCCTCCTCTCTTTCCCAGGCGCAGGTGTGCAGCGGGGGTGTTTCGGCGGAGGAAATTTCTCCGGAAACAATGGAATCCCGTCTGGTGCCCGGACTTTATTTTGCCGGGGAAGTGGTCGATGTAGATGCGGCCTGTGGAGGATTCAACCTGCAGTGGGCCTGGTCCAGCGGAGCCGTTGCGGGAATAAACAGTGCAAAGGAGCGGAAGATATGATTCGGATGCAGCAGATAAAACTTCCCGTAGAGGCGGAGGAAGCACAGCTTCGCCGAAAAGTCTGCCGACTTTTGAAAGTCAGGGACTCTCAGATCAAAAGGCTGACGATCCGTAAGAGATCTCTGGATGCCAGAAAAAAGCCGGAGCTGTATTACGTGTATACGGTGGATGCAGAACTTGATCAGGAGAGCAGACTGGCCTCAAGAGTTGACGGTAAAAAGATTATGTTTACCAATGAGAAAAGCTATGTGTTTCCGGAAGCGGGGACAGAGAAGCTTCCGGGAAGGCCGGTGATCGTGGGAAGCGGTCCGGCGGGGCTTGTCTGTGCCTGGATGCTGGCGCGTCACGGGTATCGCCCGCTGCTTTTGGAGCGGGGAGATGAGGCTTCGGTCCGTAAAGAGAAAGTGGATCGTTTCTGGGCGGGAGAACCGCTGGATCCCCAATCCAATGTACAGTTCGGAGAGGGAGGCGCGGGAACATTTTCCGACGGGAAGCTGAATACTTCCGTGAAGGATCCGGGCGGCCGGATCCGGGAAGTACTTTCTCTTTTTGTCCAGGCGGGCGCACCGGAAGAAATTCTTTATGATCAGAAACCCCATCTGGGAACGGATGTGCTGATCGATCTGGTGACCCGACTGCGGGAACAGATTCAGAAGATGGGCGGTGAAGTCCGTTTTCGTGCGCAGATGACAGATATCCGTGCGGTATCCGGACAGATCAGTGAGATAGAGATAAACAGAGAAGAATGGATCCCTGCTCCGGTGCTGGTTCTGGCTCTGGGGCACAGCGCCAGGGATACGGTGGAAACGCTTTTTAAAAGAGGGCTTTCCATGACTCCGAAATCTTTTGCTGTAGGTCTTCGGATTGAACATCCGCAGGAGATGATCAATGAAGATCAGTACGGGCGGCGGGAGCCCGGAAGTCTTGGTGCTGCACCTTATAAAGTGACGCACCAGACAAAGAGCGGGAGGGGCGTGTACTCCTTCTGCATGTGCCCGGGAGGATGGGTGGTAAACGCCTCTTCGGAACCGGGGCACCTGGCTGTGAATGGAATGAGCTATCAGGCCAGGAACAGTCAGAATGCGAACAGCGCCCTGATCGTAACCGTCAGCCCCTCTGATTATGAAGCGTGTGGGGAGGAGCTTCCGCCGCCGCTTCGCGGGATCGCTTTCCAGAGACAGCTTGAAAAGGCTGCTTTTGACCTGGCAGGGGGAAAGGTTCCGGTTCAGCTTTTTTCGGATTTTTGTGAAAACAGAGAAAGTAAATCTTTGGGGAATGTAGTTCCCTGTATCAAAGGTTCTTATGCGTATGCCAATATCCGTCAGATCCTTCCCTCTTATGTGGGGGACAGCATTGAAGAGGGGATTTTTGCTTTCGGGAAAAAAATCCGGGGATTTGACCGTCCGGACAGTCTTCTGTCGGGAGTTGAGAGCCGGACTTCTTCTCCGGTCCGTATGGAACGGGACAAAGAAGGAATGGGAAATATCCGCGGAATCTATCCCTGCGGGGAGGGAGCCGGATATGCGGGAGGCATAACGTCAGCTGCGGTTGACGGTTTAAAGACTGCGGAGGCAATTCGTAAAAAATATATGAATTTTGTGAAATGAGTATACTTTAAAATTTTTTTGTGCTAGAATAAAACACGTATCCTGAGCTTCTTCCGAAGAGAGAAAAAAGGAGGAGAAGGATACGATACAGAAGAATAAAAAAGATCAGAACACAGACCGCCCTTATGAGAAATGCCTGGCCTATGGCCCCGGTGCTCTCACAGATGCCGAACTGCTGGCTGTTATTATCCGGACGGGAGCGCGGGGGATTTCCTCTGTGGAACTGGCCGGACAGATACTGCAGCTCTCTAAAGATGAATCGGGACTTTTGGGGCTGCATCATCTTTCTCTGCAGCAGCTGATGGAACTGAGAGGGGTGGGCAAGGTAAAGGCGATCCAGTTGAAATGTCTTGGTGAGCTTTCTACCCGGATCGCCCGCACGTCTGCCAGAAAAAAGCTTTCTTTTACAGATCCGGAGACAATTGCGCTCTATTATATGGAGCAGCTCCGGCATCAGGAGCAGGAACAGCTGGTCTGTATGTTTCTTAACACCAGAAATCAGTTTCTGGGTGAAGCGGTACTTTCAAAAGGAACGGTAAATGCGTCGCTGATATCGCCCAGGGAGATTTTTCTTACTGCATTGCAGTATCACGCGGTGCATCTGATTCTGGTACATAATCATCCCAGCGGGGATGCCTCGGCCAGTAAGGAGGATATTCTGCTTACCAGGCGGGTGGCACAGGCAGGAGAGCTGCTGGGAATTACACTGCTTGATCATATCGTGATAGGGGATCACGAATATGTAAGTTTACGCCGTCAGGGAGTATTGGCGGAATAAGGAAAAGGGGTTGCTGTATGCAGTTGCACAACGTTTACGGGGTGGATCTTGGAACCAGCACGGTCAAGATCTATTCTCAGAAACGGGATACTATTACAAAAGAAAAAAATATGATCGCAGTCCGAAACCATGAGGATGTGCTCGCCGTGGGAAATGAAGCTTACGAGATGTTTGAGAAAGCTCCCGGAAATGTATCGGTGGGTTCCCCCATGGCTTTTGGCATGATTGCAGATATCGGGAATGTGGAGTTTGTGCTTCATACGCTGCTGCACCGGATTGACCGTCATCTGGGGCGCAATCCGGTTTTATATTTTGCGGTTCCTACGGACATGTCGGAGATCGAGACCAGGGCTTATTACGCCATCGCCAGTGCAGGGGAACTGAAAAAGAGCAGAGTTTTCCTGGTGGAAAAGCCGATAGCAGATGCGCTGGCGCTGGGCATTCCCCTGAGCCGGACAAGAGGGTCTATGATCGTTAATATCGGCGCCCAGAGCACGGAAATATCCATACTTGCTGATTCCAGGGTGATCATCAGCAGGAATCTTCCGATAGGGGGAAAACAGTTCAATGAAGCTGTCTGCGAACAAGTCCGGAAACAGAATTCTCTTCTGATCGGAACCCGCACTGCCCGGCGTCTGAAGATCGCTCTGGCATCCACGGACGGCAGGATCCGGGAAGCGCGTATGATCATGGGTATGGATTCCATCAGCGGGCTTCCGCGCAAAGATGCCGTTACTTCCCAGACAGTGAATGAGGCTCTCCTTCCGAAGATCCGGCAGATTACTGCTGAGGTCAGCAATTTTCTGGACAGGGTTCCCCCTCAGATCCGCAGCAATATTGAGGCAGAGGGCATCTTCCTTGCCGGGGGCAGTACGAGAATACCGGGAATTGAACAGTTTTTTGCCCGTCAGACAGAAAACAGGATCCGGCTTTCCGGATATTATGAATCCTGTACGATCTGTGGATTAAAAGAACTGATCAATCACGAGACATTGCAGAAATATGCCTTTACGGCAAGAAAGAAGAAAAAGTAAGGGCGGAGATTGGCATGAATATGAAAAAAAAGAAACGGAAAATTCATTTAAAAGATAAATATCTGATCACGGTTATGACGATCGTGTGTGTCAGCCTGATTCTTCTGACGGCCGCGGCAAAAGTGCCGTTTACACCCATACGGAATTTGGCCGGTGCATTTATCGTTCCCTTTCAGAAGGGGATCAGCAGCGCAGGTGACTGGCTGCTGGATCAGACCAGCGGGTTTCGCAGCATGAAGTCTTTGAGTACAGAAAATGAGACACTGAAGGAACAGGTGGATGAGCTGACAGAGCAGAATACCATCCTCCTTCAGCAGGTCAGCGAACTGGAACGTCTGCAGCAGCTGTACGAGCTGGATCAGTCCTATGCGGAGTATGACAAGATTGCAGCGCAGGTAATTGCCAAGGATCCAGGAAACTGGTACAGCGTGTTTACCATTAACAGGGGAAGCGCGGACGGGATCGCCGTGGATATGAATGTTATTTCCGGAGGCGGTCTGGTGGGGATTGTCACAGAGGTGGGAGATCACTGGGCAACCGTCCGCTCTATCATAGATGACAGCAGCAATGTAAGCGCCATGACGGGAAGTACCCTGGATCACTGTATGGTGACGGGGGATCTGCGTATGATGGATGAAGGGAAATTAAACTTTATCCAGCTGAATGATGAGGAGGGACGGGTACAGGCAGGAGATAAGATCGTCACCTCGGATATCAGTGAGAAGTTTCTGAAAGGAATCCTGATCGGGTATATCAGCGATGTGAGCAACGACAGCAATAATCTTACCCGTCACGGAACCATCGTTCCTGTGGTGGATTTTCAGCATATTCAGGAAGTTCTGGTCATCACACAGCTCAAGGAGGTCGGAGAGTAATGCGCAGAAAACTGGTGCTGGCAGCGATGGTTCTTGTGACCTTTCTGCTGCAGACGACAGTATTTTCCAATTGGACGGTGGCTTCTGTGGCGCCAAACCTTCTTCTGATCCTCACGGTTTCCTTCGGGTTTCTGAGAGGGAAAAAGGAGGGGCTTTTTCTCGGCTTTTTCTGCGGTCTTGTCATAGATCTGTGTTACGGAGATATTCTGGGGCTCAATGCCCTTATCTATATGTATCTGGGTTATCTGAACGGGTTTGTTCACAAAATTTATTATGATGAAGATATTAAGGTTCCGGTGCTTCTGGTGGCCGTCAGCGATTTCCTCTACAGTGCTGCGGTTTATGCGGTGCAGTTCCTGATGCGGGGACGGCTGGATGTGTTCTATTATATCGAACACATCATCCTGCCGGAGATGGTCTATACGGTACTGATCACTATGGTCTGCTACCGTCTGTTGTACAGGATTAACAGAAAACTGGAGATTCACGAACTGGAAGGACAGAGAGCATATTGGTTAAGAAGATAAAAAGATATATCCGAAATAAAGTAAGAAAGCTGAAACTGAAGAGGACGTCGCTTTTGTACGTTCTGTTTGCCCTGATGGCATTTGTTCTGATTCAGCGGATTTTTTCCCTGCAGATCATTCACGGAGAAGAGTATGAGAAGAATTTTTCTCTGCAGACAGTAAAAGAGAGGAGCTTAAAAAGCACCCGGGGAAATATTTATGACCGGAACGGAAATGTTCTGGCTTCCAACCGCCTGACATATTCTGTGACGCTGGAGGATAATGGAAGTTATGATAGCTCACGGGAACAGGATCTTTCTCTGAACGGGGTGATCTATCAGATTATCCAGCTGATCGAAGCCAACGGAGATTCCATTACAGAAGATTTTCATATTATTGTAGATGAGAGCGGCAGTTATGCTTTTGACGTGACCGGAGTAGCACTGGATCGTTTCCGGGCGGATGTCTACGGTCACGCTTATATTGAAGATCTGACAGAGCGGGAGGCGAATGCCACTGCCGAGCAGATGATGGAGGATCTGATCGGCGACAGCTACAATTATTCCTATGGCCTGAAAGCGGTGAAAAAACCGTATACAGAAGAAGAACTGGCCAGTCATGGACTGCCGGTGGAACTGACCAAAGAGGAAGCGCTTAAAATAGTGACAGTCCGGTATCAGCTTTTTACCATCAGCTATCAGAAATATATGACCGTTACGGTGGCGACAGATGTAAGCGAAGATACGGTGGCTGCGATCATGGAGCGGCAGAGTCAGCTTCAGGGGGTTGACATTGCAGAAGATTTTGTACGGGTATATGAGGACAGCGTCTATTTTGCTTCCATCCTCGGTTATACCGGAAAAGTTTCAGCGGAAGAACTGGAACATCTGAAGGCGGAAAATCCGGATTACAACGTGAATTCTATTGTGGGAAAATCCGGGATCGAACAGTATATGGAGACGACACTCCAGGGACGGGACGGATCTGAGACGGTGTATGTGGACAGTATGGGAAAGGTTCTCTCTATCGATGAAGATTCCAGAAAGGATCCGGTTCAGGGAAATGACGTGTATCTGACGATTGACAAGGAAATGACCATTGCCACGTACAAGATCCTGGAACAGAGGATTGCCGGTATTCTGGTAAATAAGATTCAGAATATAAAGGAAGTAAACTGGGACGGTATTACGGATACGGTGCAGATCCCCATACCAATCTATGATGTTTATAATGCGCTGATTGAAAACAGTGTGATTGATGTCAGCCACTTCGCTCAGACAGACAGTTCTCCGATTGAACAGGATATTTATGCCCGTTTTCAGCAGAAACAGGAGAGTGTGTTTGCTGCTGTCGGTGCGGAGCTGACAGGAGATTCCCCCCAGGCTTATAAGGATCTCTCTCAGGAAATGAAAGATTATATTGATTACATTGTAGACATTTTCCTGGTACAGGAGGGTATTTTAAATAAGGACGCCATTGATAAGAGTGATTCTGTCTACCAGACCTGGACGAAGGAGGAGACGATCAGCCTTCAGGAATATCTGACCTATGCGGCAGGACAGAACTGGATTGATATCTCAGGTATTTACCGGGATGGAGATTACGGGGATTCCACGTATCTGGATTCTCAGGAGGTTTATCAGATCCTGACGCAGTATCTCTCAGATGCGCTGCGGACAGATCCGGAATTTTCCAAGATCCTTTACCGCTATATGATTATGAATGATGAGCTGAGCGGAGAAGATCTGGGACAGGTACTCTATGAGCAGGGAATTCTCTCAAAGGATGACAGTCATTATGAAGCTTTCATAAGCGGCTCTCTGTCTGCCTATGATCTGATGATCGCCAAGATTACTTCTCTGGAGATCACACCGGCTATGCTGGCTTTGGATCCCTGTTCCGGATCGGCGGTATTTACCAACCCGCAGAACGGTGAGGTGATTGCCTGTGTCAGCTATCCGGGGTATGACAATAACCGGCTGGCAAATCAGATGGATGCAGAGTATTACAGGAAACTGCACAATGATAAATCCACGCCTTTTTACAATAAGGCGACCCAGCAGAGGACAGCGCCGGGATCTACCTTTAAGCTGGTTACTTCTGTAGCAGGACTGATGGAGGGCACGATTACGCCCAGCACTACCTTTAACTGTACTGGTGTGTTTGATAAAATTGAGACGCCGCTGCACTGCTGGAACACCCATGGACACGGATCTTTGAACGTGGAGGGCGGAATTGCCAATTCCTGTAATGTGTTTATGGCAAATACTGTCTATGCCATGGGTCTTGACGAAAATGGCAAATTCAGCGATAACGCGGCGCTTCAGACACTGGCTTCCTATGCCAGAATGTTTGACTTTGATAAGAAATCGGGAATTGAGATCACAGAATCGGAACCTCATATTTCTGATTCCGCAGCTATCCCGTCCTCTATCGGACAGGGTACCAATAACTTTACAACTTCCCAGCTCGCCCGGTATGCCACTACACTGGCAAACAGCGGAACCAGTTACCGTCTGTCTCTGATCGACAAGGTAACAGATTCTCAGGGTGAACTGATAAAAGACTATACGCCGGAAGTGGAGAGTGAGCTGGATGTCCCGGCATATATCTGGGATGAAGTTCATGCCGGGATGCGGACCGTTGTTCAGAAGCTTGCGCCTTTCAGAGGATTTGAAGTGGAAGTGGCGGGAAAGACCGGTACAGCTCAGGAGTCTGACAAAAGACCGGATCACGGTCTCTTTGTAGGCTATGCACCTTACGATAACCCTTCCCTGGCATTCTGTGTCAGAATCCCGTTCAGTTATACAGCGGGGAATTCGGCAGTAGCAGCCAAGGATATGATGAGCTACTATTTCAATCTGGAAGATGAAGCCGACATCCTGACCGGAAAGGCAAGCATGGACGGACTTGTGAGTCAGCGTACCGACGGTTAAGACAGCGGGAGAATGTACTTAAGAGAAGTATACATAACCGGAATAGCAGGAGGATTCATATGAGTGAAGTAATTGTAGTTACATCAGGAAAAGGCGGTGTGGGAAAGACGACCACAGCCGCCAACATAGGAACGGGGCTGGCGGCTCTGGACAAGAAAGTGGTGATGGTGGATACGGATATCGGTTTGAGAAACCTGGATGTAGTTCTGGGACTTGAAAATCGCATTGTCTATAATCTGGTGGATGTGATCGAGGGAAACTGCCGTTTAAAGCAGGCGCTGATCCGGGATAAACATAATCCCAATCTCTGCCTTCTTCCTTCCGCCCAGACCAGGGATAAAACAGCAGTATCTCCGGAACAGATGAAGAAACTCTGTGAGGATCTGAAAGAAGAGTTTGACTATGTGATCCTGGACTGTCCGGCCGGAATTGAGCAGGGTTTTAAAAATGCTATTGCAGGGGCTTCCCGGGCAATCGTAGTGACGACGCCGGAGGTCTCGGCGATCCGGGATGCAGACCGGATCATCGGACTTCTGGAAGCGGCAGAGCTGCATAACATATACCTGATCATCAACCGTCTCAGAATGGATATGATCCGGCGGGGTGACATGATGTCTGTGGAAGATGTGGTAGATATTCTGGCTGTGGATCTTCTGGGAGCCATTCCGGATGATGAACAGGTGGTGATCTCTACCAATCAGGGAGAACCGCTGGCCGGTTCAGAATCTCTGGCCGGAAAGGCTTATCAGAATATCTGTAGAAGGATCATGGGGGAGGAGATACCACTTCTGGATCTGACACCAAAGAAAAGTGTATGGAAACGGTTATTTAAAAAATAAAAAGGAGGCTGTTTTTATGTTCTTTTCAAAAAGGGGAAAATCCGGAAATGTAGCGAAAGACCGGTTAAAACTTTTACTTCTTGCGGAGCATGTGGAGTGTTCTCCGCACACCATGCAGATGCTAAAAAATGATATGGCACAGACGGCGGGAAAATATTTTTCCGTGGACAGCGGACAGGTTGTGATCTCATTCAGTCAGTCGCCGCCGGTGCTGACTGCCCGGCTGCCGCTGAAAAATCCGGTACATTCCTTTTGATCTTCTGCAAACTACACAATAAGATAAGGGTGTTTACATGTTTCGATTATATAAACTGAAAAATTATAATTTCCGGCTGGTAATTCTGCTTGCAGCAATCTCTTCCATGGGAGTGATGCTGGTCGGGAGCGCTATGAAGTCCCTACAGATGCGTCAGCTGGGCGGAGTTCTGCTGGGCGCGACAGTTATGGTTGTCGTATCGCTGATTGATTTTTCCTGGATCCTGAATTTTTCCTGGATTTTGTATGGAATTAACCTGATCCTGCTTCTGGCTGTAGTGATCATGGGAAATGATGCCAAGGGCGCAACCCGCTGGCTCAAGATCGGGCCGATCCAGTTTCAGCCTACGGAGTTATCCAAGATCCTTCTCATTATCTTTTTTGCTAAATTTCTGATGGATCATGAGAATGATCTGAATAAGCCAAAAACAATTTTAAAGGCGACAGGGCTTCTGGCTGTACCCCTTTCCATGATTCTTATTCAGCCGGATCTGAAGAACACGATTACGATCGCACTGCTGTTCTGTGTCCTGATGTATCTGGCCGGGCTCAGTTACAAAATTATCGGAGGAATCCTGCTGGCTGCGGTTCCGCTGGCGGCTGTCTTTCTTCTGATCGTGGTACAGCCGGACCAGAAGCTCTTAAAGGATTACCAGAGGAACCGTATCATGGCATTTCTTTATCCCGGGGATGAGGAATATTCGGACGACACGATGCAGCAGGATAATTCCATTATGGCGATCGGTTCAGGAAAACTTACCGGAAAAGGATATAATAACAGTAAGGTGTCCTCTGTGAATAAGGCAAATTTCGTATCTGAGATTCAGACAGACTTTATTTTTGCGGTGGCAGGGGAGGAACTGGGATTTGTGGGAGCAAGCGCGATCATTCTGCTGCTCTTTGCCATTTCTGTAGAATGTCTTCTCACAGCCCGTCGGGCAAAAGATCTGTCCGGAAGGCTGATCTGCTGCGGGGTGGGAACCCTGGTGGCTTTCCAGAGCTTTCTGAATATCTGTGTGGCCACCGGACTTACGCCCAACACAGGAACACCGCTTCCTTTTGTCAGTTATGGACTCTCCTCGCTGGTCAGTCTTTTTATTGGGATGGGACTTGTTTTAAATGTGGGACTGCAGAATCGAAATTATTTTGGAGGAGAAAAGCATGAACATCGGATTAATCGCACACGATTCTAAAAAGAAATTAATGCAGAATTTCTGCGTGGCTTACCGGAATATACTGAGCAGACATAATCTTTTTGCCACCGGAACCACAGGCCGTCTGGTAGAGGAGGCGGCCAATCTGCCGGTTCATAAATTTCTGGCCGGACATGTGGGCGGAGTTCAGCAGCTGGGAGCACAGATTGAAACCAACGATATGGATTTGGTTATTTTTCTTCGGGAACCTTTTTCCCCGAAAAAGCATGAACCGGATGCCCATATTATTTTCCGGCTCTGTGATACCCATTGTATTCCGCTGGCCACAAATCTGGCTACCGCGGAACTTTTGATCAAATCTCTGGAAAGAGGAGAGATGGACTGGCGTGAAGTTTACAAATAGAGAAAAGAAGGCTGAAAAAATCAGCAAAAAGGAAAAAAGCAATATCAGGATTCTGAATCGGATGTTTCTGGCTGTAGTTTTGATCATTGTTGTTCTGCTTATTATTCTTGGCATTTTAGTCCTCAGAAAGAAAACGGGACTTTCTCTTGAGATGCCCTATGAGGAGCATATGACAGCCCTGTCGGAGCAGGAAGAAGGACTGCAGCTTGCCGAAAGTTTTGCTCAGGATCTGTGTGTATCAGGGGATAAAATCCCGCTTGAAGGAATTTCTTTTCCGGCAGAAGAGAAAGCAGGACTTTTTGATCTGGATGCAAAAGAGGTGCGCTTTGCCCAAAATATCCATCAGCGGGCATATCCGGCCAGTATTACGAAGGTTATGACAGCCCTTCTTGCGGCGAAATACGGAAATATGGATGAGGAAGTGACGATAAGTGCCCGGGCTGTGGATCTGGGTGAGGATTCCCAGCTGTGTGGTCTGAAAGAGGGGGATCGGGTAACCCTTGATGAACTTTACCGGGGAATGGTGATCTTTTCCGGAAACGACGCTGCCATGGCGATTGCCGAGCAGGTGGGAGGAAGCGAAGAGCAGTTTGTAGAGATGATGAATGAAGAAGCCAGACGGCTGGGGGCTACCAACACGCATTTTGTCAATCCCCACGGCCTTCAGGATGAGAATCATTATACCACAGTATATGATATTTATCTGATCCTCAGGGAGGCCATGAAATACGATAGTTTTATGGATGTGGCGAAAGAAGGGTATTGTACTTTGCATGTGACTCATAAGGACGGTACCCGGGAGGCGCTCTATCTCTCTTCTACAGATAAATATATGGTAGGTCAGGCAGAACCGCCAAAGGGAGTCACGGTAATCGGCGGAAAAACGGGAACTACGGATGAGGCGGGATCCTGTCTTGCGCTGATCAGCCAGAATTCTTATGGTCAGCCGTTTATTTCCATTGTGCTGAATGCCTCCGGAAAGACAGCTCTGTATGATCATATGAATCAGCTTCTTGGTCAGATAAATGTATAAAATTTTTATAATTTTCAAATTTTATTGTTGTTTTTTTGTGAAAAACACCGTATAATTAGGACTATAAATAAAGCTTTTCAGCAAAATTACATATCAAGATCTAAGGAGGAAACTGCTATGGTTCAATTAATTGTAGGCAATAAAGGAAAGGGAAAAACTAAGCAGCTTTTAGACAGAGTGAATTCTGCGATCAAAGAGGCAAACGGCAACATTGTCTATCTGGATAAAAGTTCCAAGCATATGTATGATTTGAATAATAAGGTGCGGCTGATCGATGTATCCACATATCCTCTCCGAAACTGCAGTGAGTTTATCGGTTTTGTCTGCGGTATTGTATCTCAGGATCACGATCTGGAACAAATGTATCTGGACAGTTTTCTGAAAATTGCTCAGCTGGAAGGGCAGGATATTACAGATGCGCTTGAAGAGCTGAAGAAGATCGGCGAGCTGTTCAATGTTAATTTTACCATCAGCATTTCTCTTGATGAAAAAGATATTCCGGAAACGTTAAAAGAAAACATTATCGTTTCCTTATAGACCAAAAGAAATTTTCTGTATGTACAGAAGAAAAGAGCTGTCCGGATAAGGATCAGGCATATGCCTTCTTCCTTCGGACAGCTTTTTCTATGCCAGGCATTCCTGCTGATTGGCGTCAGGTATCAGTGTTCCTCTCCATTCCAGATCCTTCCGAAGAAGGTAAAAAGATAGAGACCGCATACCGCTACAAGAACGTAGATGATTCTTGAGAGCAGGGACATGTTTCCAAATAAAAATGCTACCAGATCAAAACGGAAAAGACCGATTAAGCCCCAGTTCAGCGCGCCGACAATGCTCAGAATGAGTGCTGTGTAGTCTAAAGCTTTCATGAGAATTCCTCCAATTCAATTAAAATTTTATCTTTTTCTATTATGTCCCCGGGAAGGAAATTTATACTTGAGCATTTCACAAAAAAATGGTAAAATTATTTTATATGTAACTGGATAATCCTTTTAGGAAAAGGAGGCATTTTTTTGCCGGCAAAGAAAAAAAAGAAAAAGCGCCGTATCTCTGTCCGAAATCTGTCCGGACTTTTCTCCTGGAACATCGGAACGATT